>JAIXPR010000215.1 GCA_027486155.1 Pseudomonadota bacterium
CGCACCTTGTTGCCGTTGCGAAACATGGTTACCTACCTTAGAAGAGGCTCTTGTGATTGCGTAGCATCGCAGCCCTCCTCTACCAATAGCAAAGGCGAAAATCTTAAGAAAGCGAAACCTTCAGCCCCGACGTAGATAGTACCGGGGTCATCCACCTGCGCGCTTCGCTTTAATACCCCTTCGGTCCAACTCCCGGAGTACCAGATCACAGTGATCGCCCTGGATCTCAAGGGTCCCATCTTTCATAGCGCCACCAGCACCACAGACCCGCTTGAGCTCCTTGAGGATCGCTTGTAGCTCTACCTGATTCAGGGCTAACCCCATGATGGTAGTGACTGTTTTACCGCCTCGGCCGTTCGTTTCTCGCCTTACACGGACGTTACCGTCCCCTTTCACCGCCATCTTGCGCGCCTCAGCGCAGCCACACTTAGCTTGCGGGCGTTTACATTCGGGGCATACCGCCCCCTCTTCCGTTGTATAGACGACCCGGTAGTCGCTCTCCTTTGCCTTAGTCATACTTCCGTTGTAGCAAACTTAGCGCCGCCAGCACATTGAATCTATGAACCGCCGTGCGCCCCCTTCATATTCACCCCGACTAACTGCGACCGATAGAGCCTCTCGTCAAGCTTCCGCAAGGCTTTTTCCTGTCCAGGTAGCAATAGCGGGTGGTGCTTCTGCGCACCGAGCAGCTCCACTATCACATCACCCTGGGTGTCATCACACTCCCAGTCGACCCTTCGACGCGAAGGGAGCGCCATAGGGGTCGAGAACGCCCTCAGGGTCTTCTCCTTCTTGAGATTGAAGTAAAGTTCGAAATACGAGAGTACGAGCTCCCGAGCCGTACGGAAAACCGGATCCCGGTATCGGAGCCCAGGAAAGTTCGACTTTGCGACGGCGCCCCAACGTCCCTTCCAACGAAAAGCGCACAGAATGTGGTCGTCATCGCGAGTCGCGCAGAGATCGATCAGACGGGGCGCTAAGCCGCATCGTGTCAAGGCGGCCGCGGCCAGCAGGGAACCGTCAAAACAATGCGCGCGTCCATCCCGAAGCGCCGCTCGGGCCGATAGATGACCATCCTCGCATCGGTAGGGAAGGTGATCTAAAAAGTTTTGTATCTTGGCTGGCGTGCTCAGGCCTCGAAGGATTCGCTCCTCTCTCTTCGTCCACTCCGCTCTCATCTCCCACCCTCAACGTACAACACATGAGAGGTTTAGCTGTTTTAGCGAAAAAGCGGGAGTGGAAAAGGATATTCCCGTTACGCCGCCACCCTGTGTGAAGCGCCGTCCTTTGCCTTCAGCGCCGCCGCTGGAATGGTCACTTCGAACTGAACTCCGCCATCCTGCGTTACCGTCACGGAGCCACCCAGCTGCCGGCTCAGGGTCCTCACGAGACTCAAACCGAGAGATGCGCTCTCAGCTACCACACCAGGAGACAAAGGGGTTGTGCCGTTATCCCACACTGAGATCACAACCTCATCCCCGCGGCGTCCAAGACCGACACGCAGCTTTCTCGCCTCATCCTCAGCCTTTGAGTGCTTCATACTATTGGTAACAAGCTCGTTAACGATCAATCCACATGTGATCGCGGTATCGATCGGGAACTCAAGATCAACGACCGAATACTCAACGTCGATCGGCATCTGCGATGAGTTACCTGTTCGAATGAGCTGCGCGACGAGGTCGTGAAGATACTCGCCGAAATTTATCGTCGAGAGCGACGCCGAGCGGTAGAGCCTATCGTGGACGAGCGCTAACGTCCTTATACGCTCCTCGCTTTTTCGAAAAAGCCGCAATGCCGCATCATCCGTGGCCTCTTTGGATTGAAGACGAAGAAGGCTGCAAATAAGCTGTAGATTGTTCTTCACCCGGTGATGAACCTCTTTCAGCAGCGCCTCCTTTTCAACTAACGCGGCGGAGATGCGCTCCTCAACAGCCTTTTTGTCGCTCATATTACGGGCGATAATAGCGAAACCTCCGCCAGATTCCTCCGACAACCGCGATACGCTAAAGGACACCGGAACGATCGAGCCGTCACCAGTAACCAAAGCTGCCTCTCCTTGCGCTTTGAGGTAGGGCAACCCAACCACCCGTTGCGTCTCTCGCCACAGGTTACCCGATGGCCCGACCGGAACGGTCTCAAGTGACTTTCCGATGACGTCCTCAGCCCGCCGTTTGCACAGCTCCTCGGCGGCCGGATTCCAATGCCATATCGTACCATCCTCATTAACGCCGATCACCGCGTCGGGAGAGGTACGAACGAGCGCCGCGAACCTGAACGCCTCCGCTGTGGTCTTCGCCAGAGCGCTAGAACTCGCGGCGTATCGTTGCGAGAGCTCCCGCTGCTGGGCGCGAACCTCTTCCGCCAAACGGCCAGTGTCCGCTACCTGGCCCCTGAGTGACTCGATAGTCCTTCTCGCTGATGTCGTGCGGAGTACGAACCAGGGAAGCCCGACAAGGGCGCAGGAGAGGATAGCGAACGCTGCCATATATTCGAGAAGGGCGAATTCGTCCCCAGGGCGATTCCCCACGAAGGAATAAGCCAGCTCATCGATACCGTCGATAATGAGACCGGAACCCACTATGAAGACAATAAAGCGAGTCGCCGCGTGCCCGAGGCTAAGACGCCGAGACCCCAAGGCGAAAAGTGCAAGTCCTCCCAAGACGAGTCCGATCCCTATCGCGACATCGAAAACGGGATGAAACGTATGAAGGCTCACGAGGAGGTCGTACCAGCTCTGAGGAAGATCTCTATCGCTCACCGGTCAATCTCCAGGATTAGTTGACTCAAGAAACCGGACGGGACCGCACTATAAGCGGATAAGCCGACGAGTTCCACCTCAAAAAACGCCCACATCCAGCGGCGGTCACCCACCCTGACACGGATCATAGGATTCGCTCACATACCACGAAAGAGATGTGGTCTAAGGGAGTAGAAACGACACTTTCTGACACGGAGGTCACCGCCTCCAAGTCACGGAAAAATGGCTCATCGGGGAATCAAGTGGATGCCGATGACTGCTGATGGGGCATAACCCATTGTTTTCAGCGATACATCACGTATTTCCACGTGAACGTGCTCGTAAACGTGAGCGTGAACGTCCCCGATCTAGCAACTTTCTGCCCCGCCGATCGGTATCTAGTAGTATGCTGGATTACGAAAAATTGGATGTTTACCGCATTACTCTGGAGTTCGTCGTCACTACTGTTGAGATTCGAGGCCGGCTACCCAGAGGAAACGGAGAACTCCAAGATCAGTTTAAGCGCGCATCATTTTCGATTGTGCTCAACATCGCCGAAGGTGTGTGACCACACTTTTTCGGGTACGTTCACGTTTACGTGCACGAGCATGTTCACGTCCGGAAACACCAATTTCACCCACTCGATTCCACGAAGAGCCTCAGAAGGTTTTGCCCCTCTTCCCTAGGGCAGGGAAATAACGTAGCCAACAAAAAAGCCGGGAGCTTTCGCTGCCCGGCTTTTCTTAAGTTTGAGGGGATGCCTAGAGACTAGTCATCGTCATCTTCGTCTTCCTTCTCGTCTTCATCCTCATCCTCGTCTTCATCCTCATCCTCGTCTTCGTCTTCATCGTAGTCTTCCTCGAAGTCGTCGTCTTCGTACTCGTCTTCGTCCTCGTCCTCGTCTTCGTCCTCTTCTTCTTCCTCGGCTTCGCCGTGGCTAAATACCTCCGGATCGATTTCCTCAAGGGCGTCCGTTAACGCTGAAACTATCGATGCCAAATCCTCAGGGGCGCAATCCTCGTTCTCAATAACTGACTCAACCGCAGCCTTGATTTCGGTGACGATGGCTTCCTCGATACCGGAGGCTGACTCCTCCTCGTCGCTATCAGTTTCGGCATCATCGGACTCCGTCTCCACTTCGGGATCGTAATCCTCTTCAAGCTTCTCTTGAAGCTCCGCGAATCCCTCAACAAGTTGCGTGAGAGCTTCGATGATTTTTTCTGTAGCTTTGGTGGTCATAGTACATCTTTCCAAGTAAAGAGCTGTCTCCTGAATGAGCGAGCCCGTGTTCTTTTTCCTTATTGTGGGCCGAAGCCTAAAGCCTTTTCCCCAATCAGATCAAGAGGGAACATCGGACGTTGTATATCGCCCGCACTCACCGTTTGGTGGGTATGAGGATCCACATGGCCAGGGCGTTTTTTCACGCAATCTCTGCGCCTTAGGATATCCTCATTGGGTAAAAGGATTCTTCGGTTTTTTATTCTGGTTGCTTGACTTTCTAGCCCTCTTTTGAGGTGTCGAAGGAGGTCCCGGTAGGGTATCGTTCTCATCACTGGACGGTGACATCGGGGAACGATATTGTTCAGTTCATCAGGAGTTTTTTGCTATGACATCACAATCTGTTCGAAGTCGATCGGGCCTCTGTTTCGCGTCTGTCCTCGGACTCGTCATGGTAGTCACAGGGTGTGTGTCTAAAGGAACCCGACAGAGCGCAAGCTCCTCGAGCGGCAGCAGGCGGATCGTTGTATCTCCTCTGGCCGCTCAAGTGTCAGATCCAAAACGTCTCCTCGCCGTAAACGCGCTCAGAATTGAGAAGCCCACCTTTGCGGGGGTTGTGATCTCCACTGTCTCTGAGGAGGGGCTGCTTTCAATCCTGCGAGAGGTCGCGGGGGAGACCTTATCAATGAAGGTGATTGAAGGCGCCAACGCCGCTGCCCAAGGGGGGAGCGTGTTGAGAACCGAGATAGTTACCATGGAAGACCTCAAAGGGTCGGCTGTCGGCGGAACTCCAGCTCGGGTGGCATTTCGCATGGGAGTGTACACCGGGCGAGATATGAGCCCCGTGTGGCAAGCGAACTACGCCTACCAGCAGGAGGCTATGGCTGAGAATTGGCTGAAGCTCGGCGATCGCTTAGGCCCAGAGGGGAGCGGCGCTGGGTGGATTACCGCTCAAGAGATATTTCGACGTGGTGTTACTCTATCCCTGCAGGACTTTAACAGTCGGCGAGACGCGCAATTTCAAGCGGAGCGCGTTGGCAAGTAGTTTCCACACCCTAGCATGTAAAAACATGTTCTGTTTGGTGCAGATTCCCTCTGTGTAGAGTGGCATCTTAGTGCTACGATCTACCCGTGTTTGCTTATTCTTCATGCTAGAGCAGTTATCATGACAGCACCACAAAAGCGGCGAACGACAGGCCGGACAAAAACTCAAAAATCCGCGAAGGGGGCTGCGGCGGTTGCCAAGGCACCCTTGAGGCCGCGCGGCTGGGTGCGTGACTTCGTGTCCCTTCTCTTGCTGGCGAGTGGATTATTTCTCCTCTCAAGCATCTTGTCGTATGTGTACATATCGGCTCAGGGGCAACCCCAGAATCCGTTGCAAAATATCATGGGGCCAGCGGGGCATATCGTCGCCACGCTCCTGGTAGGGAGCTTAGGGGTCGTTTCTCTACTGCCGGTAGCGGGGTTAATGTGGCTTGCGTTCTTCCGGACCATACATAGCGGCGAAGAACGGCCGCGGCTCTACACAACGCCGGTTGTAATCGGATCCGGTATCACCCTCGTTTTCGGAGTGTCATCTCTGGTCGCTGCCGTTATCAAGCCGTCGTGGGCTGGATCTATCGGGAATTCTATCGCGACATTTGGTCAGGGGCATCTCGGAGTCGGTGGAACCTTTGTGGCGACCGCGCTCCTCTGCGCAATCTGTTGCGCCGTAGTGCTTCAACGTTCGTTAGGTGATATCGCGGCCGGCGTCCGTTGGCTCGTTCGCTCTGGGGTTGTGATGCTCTTTGTGGAACTTCCGATCGTCGCGGCTAGAGCAGGTTTGGTCGCGCTGGGCTTGGTCGCGGCATTGCTGAAGATGTCAGTACCTGTGGTTGGGAAGCTCTTCTTCGCTTCCGGGCCGTATGAGCCAGAGGATGAGGACGAGGGACGCTTACCCAAGCCTAAGCTTCGAAAAAATCAAACGCTCCCTGAGGAGGGCGCTGATGATGAAGAGGCCATACGTGAGGACGATCAATGGACTCTTGGTGATGACGACGAGCGTGATGAGCCTACGGATGAGGTTCTCAACGAACAAAGCCTGACGGAAAGAGCGGCACCGAGCGAGCCTGTATATGAGCGGGCTGACCCAATTATCGTCAAGCCGAAGGCTCCGGAGCCCTCAGCGCATCCTAAGCCCCTTCGCGTGGGACCGGAGAAAAAAAAGAAGATTGTGGAGCGAGAAGGTGATAAACCCCCGCCCGCTTTCGATGACTACGTCGCACCTGACCTCAAGCTTCTCGTGCAGGAGGAGGAGCAGGAGCTGGGCGATGACGACGAGGAGCTTCGCGAAAAGGCTGAGCAGATCGAGTCTAAACTACGTGATTTTAATATCGCTGGTCGGGTTACGCAGGTGCATCCAGGGCCCGTGATTACCCTATTCGAGTTCGAGCCCGCCGCCGGCGTCAAGGTAGGTCGAATCGCCGCCCTACAAGATGACCTCGCGATGAGTCTCCGAGCGAGCAGCATCCGTATCATCGCGCCGATTCCGAAACGTGGGACGGTGGGTATCGAGGTGCCTAATAAGCATCGGGCGGTGGTGAGGCTTCGGGATTGCCTTGAAAGCGAGTCCCTGGGAACGAGTGAGTCGATTCTGAGCGTGCCACTCGGTAAAGACACCTATGGAGAGGCGGTGGTAGTCGACATAGCATCGATGCCGCATCTACTCATGGCAGGCGCTACCGGTACCGGTAAGTCAGTTTCTATCAACGCGGTCCTGCTGAGCCTCCTGTATCGAGCTCACCCGGCCGAACTAGGTCTCATCCTTATCGATCCAAAGGTTCTTGAGCTGAGCATCTACGACGGAATTCCTCATTTGCGAGTACCGGTAGTTACTGACGCGCGCCAGGCGAAGGCTGTTCTTGGATGGGCCGTTAAGGAGATGGAGAGACGGTACCGGTACATGCAGAAGTTCGGCGTCCGTAACATCGATGGTTATAATCAGATAGTGTCAGGTGATCATCCGTCGATGGCGCAGACCGAACTGTTCTCGCAGCAGCAGCCGATCGAGGCAAAGGATCCGTCGGTAGAAGGTGAGGGCGAGCAGGCGGTGTCGATCGAACCGACCGCTCCAGAGCAGCTTCGCCCGATGCCGAAGCTGGTAATTGTGATCGATGAGTTGGCGGATCTTATGCTCACCGTGGGGCGAGAGATCGAGGAGTTGATCACACGACTCGCGCAAAAAGCTCGAGCGGCCGGTATCCATTTAATCCTAGCGACGCAACGTCCATC
>JAIXPR010000343.1 GCA_027486155.1 Pseudomonadota bacterium
CAAGGACGTTCAGCTGGCGTGTAAACCGCTCAGCGAGCGCTCTCTGTTCATCGGTAAGAAACAACCTCTCGCGATATGCCTGCCACTTACCCTGCTCGGCGGAAGTACCAGTCGCCACATAGTCAGCGTAGGGTAGCGCCCGCGCGAAAGCCTCCCTCCACAGGGAGGAACGGACATCAAAAAGTTCAGAAGCGGCCATGCAATCGCACCTCACAATTGGTTTATGGTAGTAGGATCCCCGGTAATGGGAGAGAAGTCAAAGGGAACAGAGGGAACGAGTTCTTAGCCCTGGGAAACGAGAGGAAATTATGTGCAGTCTCACTTCTCTACCTCAACGTAAACGGACCCGGGACAAAAACTCTGGCGTTTTTGGCCACGTTTACGTTGTAGGTCGCTTCGTTTCCCTAATCGAGGGAGCCTTAACTCAACGGATACTCGCTCAGCTCCAAAAGCAAGAGCTTATCTCGTACAACGACGTAGGGCAGGCACTGTCGCAAGAACACACAGGCTTCGGCGTGTGGATGGGGACCCCATTCCATGCCACAGAGCGTGCGCACTTCGTCACACGTCCCAGCGAGCGCTCCGCTCTCTCACTTGAGAAGCTCTCAATACGAGATGACATCGCTACCTACACTACCAAGGACACCGCGGGTCACGAATTTGACGCTCTCGAGTTTTTCGCTCAACTCTCCATGCTGTAATTCGACCACTCGCGTCAGATGATCCGCTTACAAAAAAGCGGGCTGTCTCCTGCTCATACTAAGTGGTCTTCTAGGAATAGCGAACGTTCTGGATTGAGATATCCCTACTCTAGGCCGCTTGAGCCGAGATAGCCCTCTGACGCGCTATCGCCTGACGCTCCATCTCCTGTGTACGGCTCCTGCTCGCCAGCGTCTTCTGTTCTTCCGCCTGGCTAAGAGCCACCCCTATTGCCGTGACGAGTTCGTTGCCCCGCTTTCCACGAGCAGAACTCGCCATGTCCTCTGTAATCATGTTCGACTCAACGAGGGAGTCAAGCACTCTACGATAGTATTGGGTAAGCCGCTCTTCTTTATCATCAGGAGTCTTCAGGTCCTGGGCCTTGTTTTCGTCAGCCAACTTCTCGACAGGCTCAGCTTGCCGCTCTCCCCTCCACTGTCTTAGCCTCGCCGAAAAGCTATTTCCCTCGAGGACTGCCGCAGAAACATCACCTGGCGCACGTCTCTCCTCAGCCCGAACATCTTTCTCTTGAGAGCCTTTCGTCTCCGACTGTTGCTGGCTCCCTTCCGCAAGGACTGCGCCAGTCCTGCCCCCTCGCCCCGCCCCTAACATTTCAGATGTGCTGCGGCTATCCATGGCAACGACAAGGCCGGCTATCCCGTTCTCTGATGCTTTCTTCGAATACGCGGTGTCCTGAGAGCGCTCTTGAAATGAGAGCGTGGGTCGCGCGGGGAGAGCCAGGCGAGAGAACATCTCAGAAACTTCCGCACCTCTCTCGGAACCTTGAATACTACCGTTGGTTTCTGATCGAGATGAGAAAGAGATTTGCGACAGATCGAATGAAGACGCAGTCGAATTCGATGTAGACGATGCCGATGAGTACGGGCTGGCGTCCGAAGTAGAAGATGAGAATCCGCCGGAACCTGTGTAGGAGACCGACCCGCCACCTGGAGAAGAAGAACTAGATCCCAACGTACTGCTACCGGAAGAGGCTGAAGCGCCAGACATAGAGTCCCCTGTCATAGAAAACGATAAATCTTCCGAAAACCCTAAGGTTTAGCTCATGGGAAGTAAAGTGTTTTTTGTGCCAGGTGCCCTTACCTGTGTTGGCATGCTATCGAAAAAGTTTAATCAAGGAAGTCAGTTGAATCCTCCTCTGAATCATAACGACCGATATCATGCTCTATGACCGCAAGAAAAAACTCTTGAGCGACTTTTCATCCACCTTATGAGGGTCTCGTGGCGAAGCCCTTAATCACCTTGACACCTTCTTACTCCGATGCGCCACGCAGCCCTCTCAATCCCATGTATGAACACAAGGCAGGTCAGCATCTGTGTATATGCGAAGCAGCTCATATCCCATGCCTGCCAAGCCGTTAAAGAATCCTGGCACCGCAATACATTCCGACACATCTGGAACAGTGCGTATCCCATCCACTGCTCGTCTTAGGACAATGTCAGCTAGGATATCGCGATGGTCTCTGAATTGTGGATCTCCGCTTCTTTCCAACAAGCGATCGAAAAGGGCGATTCTTGAGAAGGTGCCACAACACAAGGTATCACTGGCTGGAAGCGGAAGACTAATCGATGTATCGATGGCCCAACCTATTTGTCGCTGTAAGCTGCTTCGTGAAGCGCTTTCTTCGATGGCAAGGTATGCAAGCCCGATGCCGGTAGCGCCATGGCACCATGCGGAAGCCTTCCACGAAGGCCCCTGTCCTTTAGAGACGCCCCGCATATCTGCCCAATTCCTCTTCTCCTCCGAATACAAAGATGTTTCGTATTCCAGGGCCTCCTGAGCGGCATCGGAGTACTGCGCATCGCCAGTACACCTCGCAAGGCGCATCAGGGAGAGCGCAATACCTCCAGTGCCATGCGCGAATCCTGCAAGCGCATCATCCAACGTTTTCCAGGCGCGGGCCTCGCATGGCGTCGATATACGATTAGTAATGAGATGATCACCCGCTAGGCGGGCGATCCTCAGGCGCTCCTCTACCGTGCCAATCGTCGCTGCTGAAAGCATACTCAACAGCACCCCCGCCGAGCCTCCAAGGACGTCATAGGTTGAGTCCTGACGGAATTCTCGCTTGGATACTAAGGGTAAGAGCCCTCTGGCAGGCTCAAGGATGTGCGGCATCTTCAACAGCCGCGCCGAAATAGCAAGCGGATAGAGGTCTCGAAGAAGCTGGAGACCAACCCGTCGATGTTTGCGGGATGCCTGAACTTCGGCCTGCAGAGGAGCCAATGCTCCGAGCGACATCTGCCGAAACATTTCATCGCTGGTAGCGCGATATAACGCCGCATAGAAGAGCGCGATACCGCTGCTTCCTCCCCAAAGCCCGGTCCCTGTATACCCCTGCTCGTACAAACCAGGCGCTATAAGGTTAGGGGCGATCCAGCCCAGGTCGCCTTTGCTTCCGGTGATCGCTGTTTTCCGAATTATTTGCTCTATCTCCAATACAACGCGCCAAACGCGGTCTTCAGAGACTGGCGTAGCCCCGGCCCGGTCTACTGACTCGATATGACCAGCTCGCGTTTCCCGGCTCTTAAAAGCATCATCAAGCAGCAGACTCTCACGCGTTGTTCGAAGCTGAAAATCGAGGTCAGTGTCATCAAGCGCGCGTAATCGACGAATCGCGTCTATGGCGGCACCTCCACATGACCTGCGCGAGATCACGCCCGTTAGCGAGCAACTCCTCCTCTCAGTCGAAACTGAGACAAGGGGCACATCAAAAAGCGGAATATCGAGATTCTCCATCGCGTTGATCTCCGCCTGCAGAAGCTCTCGATGGAACGGAGTACAGCGGCCTGCGGTAAATTTTATACTTAGGCTATCTATCTCTATGCTTCGTCGCGCTCCGTTTCTGAGACATTCAGCGCTAATACTCTGTTGCAGGAGACGGGTGTACAAGTGTGTCTGCCGCGGTACCACTCGCACTCGCGCTCGTGGATTTCGTGAAAGTGTCCGTATTTTTTTAATGACCTCTTCCCTGTGACACGACAACACGTCGTGCATTTCGCTGAAGCCTCTCTCAATCTCCTGTGTAAGCTCATTTCCCAAGGGTCCCGCTCGGTGAGTGGGCGCGTTTCCCTGGGGCATCAGCTCGGCTTTAGCGGGGGCAGCAAGTCCAAGGCTGCGGGCGTCTTCGGAGCCACGATCCTCCAGGTGAAACGGCGCCGGAATTGGTCCTCTGAGGCCAATAGCGCTTAAGTCGAAGGGGGCGGTATCGGCATTTGGCTGCATGTAGCGCGGGAGAAAACCAACGCGCTTTACCGAGGAGAGAACCTTGTTGTGGCACACCGCCGGCGCACTCGTCGCCCCGCTAGCATTGGGGGCAAGCTGGTGCCCGACGCCGTCAAAAAGCGTCTCCGTATCAATGACGAATGGATATTCCCCACGGGCGATAACGTTTTCATAGTGGCCATCACTGCCTCCCAGAACGGTCCATAACGAAAGAAGCATACCCATTCGGCGGTAAAACCGCTTCTCCTGCCCCTGGTCCGAGACCTGCTTATGCTCAATGAACTCGCTCCAACCGTATTCTCCTCGTTCTATCACCCGCGGCGCCGTGATATCGAGCGATATGCCACGTTGAGCGGATAGCCACGAGAGTAGGTCCCGATACCAGAGATCAATACACAGCGACCGAGGCTTATAGACAACCGAAAAACCACTCGCAAAACGTAGTATGCATACGCTATGCCCACCTCGATGTGTGTCTCCACTCGAAGTAACCGACACGAGCATATCATCCGGATTCAGTCCCAGCTCAACGGATAGGGCCATTCGGTCCTGAAAGAGCCTGCTGAGCACCTCGTCCATATGAGCCGCCCATCTACCTATTTCACGGATTACTAAATCAGACAGCACGGGGTAGTGGACGCTCAGCAACTCCTCCGTTGCTTCCGGGAGAGCTTCAAGAAACTCGGATGCAAGCCGATCATTTCTATCGATAGACCCACGGCCGTGGCTTGAGCAGATATCACTCGAAAACCTTCGGACCTTGAAGCACTGAAATTCATGCAGGAGGACCGGCGCCACAAGCCACGCCAACCTTTTTACTAAAACCACTCGTAGCGATTCAATCCCTTCCCCAAGCCATGGATGCTGGCGGGCGATCTCAGCCGCTCGCCGCTCAACTTCTGGGAAATGCAGGCCCCCAACAAATAACCCAACCTTCTCCAGGTTACCTTGCCGAATCATCTCGGCGGAGATGCTATCCTGGCCCGAGCGAGTCCCTTGAGTAGCTAATTGCAGAGGTCTCCTGAACGTGTCTTGATAGCGCGCCTGCCTCCCCGCAAAGGCCCGTGACACAAGTGCATCATCGATCTGAGCCAGTCGAAGTCTCCGGGCGAAACGAGCCTCATGGCCATTAGCCACATGCTGCTTCCACATTTCGAGAAGCTTAGGGTTGAGGGTAGGCTCCATCCCGGTTCCTTTATCAAGCACACTCCAAAGGCTCCTCGCCTCACTCGGTGGCACTACCATGCTATCTCTAGGGGCTTGAGTCGGCTCTTTCATATTTCTCCAGTGACTTTCTTTTCCTGGTTAAAAAGAGCGCACGTCTCCCTCCATGGATTGAGAACGTGCGCCATACGACCTATAGCTAGCAGCTGCCAGTACATCCCCATGTGCTGGTAAAGCAGCCGGAGCTTTGGCACCCTGAAGAAATCATGCAGCTCGGTGTCGCGGTGTAACATCCGTGCGTGTGGCACTCGTATGTCGTACGAGGTTCCAATCGCTCCCCTTCAGAAAATTCGCTTTTGGCCACCAGGGGCGCGACCTCACTGGACGCTTGTGGTGCCGCGACAACAAGCTGACCTGGCTCCTCGATGATGACCTTGAGCTCGACCTCTTGAGGGAGATCTAGTCCACTTCCCCGAACACTAGAGATAAATCTCTCAAGGGTTTCCCGTGGTGAACCCATCAAATCTGCCGCTAGCTTGGGGTCGCTCTTGAGTGCTAGGGCCAATTCAGCGAGCTCTCCAGTGGCCGTCTCTGCCTTATCCGCGGAGGGAATCACTATGTTGATCAGGGTTGGGCTATCCTCGAGAGCTATGACCTCAACGCCCTTGCTTAAGGTGTAGCTCCCTTCAGAGTTTGAACCAATAAGGGCGGATAACGTCTCGCGCGGTTCACGAATTAACGCTTCACGGAACGAACTGTCCGTGACTGCCAAAGTGAGTGCCTCTGTTCGAAGGCTCTCAAGATGCGCTGCGGTAGCGGATAGTACTGGCGGTGCCTCGGTATTTACCCCTGATACTGCCCCTATCTTAGTCATTTGCGTAGTCTGCATATCATCTCCTATTCTAGTGTTGTGTTCCTGAGTCGCGTGCCGAGACTGTCTCGGCTACACGCACAGAAGGCGATCCCAAGCTGGCCGAGCAAATTCTTGAAAGAGAACGAGGCTGGCTCTCTTTCGCCTTTATCGCCCCTCTCAAATCACCGCCGTCCAACCAGGTGTCTGCGTCGGGTTACTATCATGGGTAATCTTGGTCGGTGCCCTGACAAGAGCTCAGATCAGGATTCCTCTCGGAGCTTCACCGCGGCAGCTGAATTCTTTGCGACATCCGATGGCCCTCGATTTGAGGTATGGAGTGTGCTCAACACAGGAAAGCTCTTAACCGCAAAGTCAAAAAACCGGGCGGAAACCGCCCCAGTCCCTGCTCTATATATGCATAACGCCCGTCAAAAACCCCCCGAAACGCACCCAGGATATGGAGACATTAGGCTACCCCCGGTGCCGATAGACCCAGAGCGGTTCGCGGATGCGATCCGTTCTCACCTCATTCCCCTCGCCTCCCCTGGACTAGATAATTGGCTAACTGAGTTCCTGCGAGGAGCTCGCTTAATTGGGCTTGGAGAGGGGAGCCATGGAACCAAGGAATTCTTTCAGGCGCAGGAGATGATTACGCGGCATCTTATTGAGCACCACAACTTACGACTCGTTTTCCTCGAAGTTCCGACGCCCTTCTGCCATTACGCGAGTGAGGTCCTCGAGAGCAAGGAGCCGGACAACATCGATTCGGTCGTTATGCAAGCATGCCAATTCGACACATGGAGCAATTCCCCGATTGTGAGCCTTCTGCGCTTCATAGGGGAGTGGAATAAGAGGCATCCGACCGACCGCGTTACGCTTCGAGGAATTGATCCGCAGTTAGGAGGATCTCTAGAAAGGCTTTCCCAATCTCTAACGTCGAGTACCCCTCATGTCGATCAAATACGATCTTGGTGCAGGGAGCTACGCTCTCTGTATGCGAACTCTGCGCCCCAGGAGACCCAAATCGAGCCGAATGTGGGATTGGGACGAGACTCTCGGATTCAGGCGCAGAAAGCGCATACAAACATTAGGCACCAGGGTAGAGAGCTTATAGCCAGAGGCGCCCGGTTATTGTTGCTCGGGGGGGTGCCCGAATCTGTTGGCTATCTGATTCGCGGCGCGCGCCTTGAGCTCGCGTTCCAGTTGCAAGCACTGGGGCGTGCCACCCTGGAACGGTCAGACACGAGGGACAAGTACATGGCAGCCGCGATAATCACAGAGCTTGACACTTTGCGAGGGGACCAGCGGGCTGCTGTCTTGGGGCACAATGCGCACGTTTCTTACGGCCCCCCCGGTATATTCTCGAACGGTATGGGTTTCTACCTGAGAAGAGCCCATGGCGCGTGCAACTACAAAGTTATCGTTAACGCGACCGCGAGCGGAACCGTTACCTCTCGCGCCAGCGATGCGACTACAGAGCGTCAGCTCTTCGTGTCCGAATCCGCCCCAAGAGGTAGCCTCGAAGATCTCCTGCGATCGGCCACGACGAGTCCTAGCGTCATTGATATACACAGTGTGGCTGCCGACACACGCATTTCACACCTCTTTTACGACTTGCTAGCATTTCGCTCCGTTGGGTGCATACTCTATCAGAGGGAGTTTGTGCCCGTTAAGCCGACGGAGCAGTTTGATGCGATTATTTTCTTTCCACAAACCAACGGGATTCAATAATTTCTAAAAGGTAAAGTTTTAGAAACGAGAACCTTCTCGCGTTCCGCTTGAGTCTCCTGACCGTGATTCAGATATAATCCATGATCGTCAATCGCAACGCCTTAGCCGTCACAGAGTACGACGCCTGAAGCGCGGTTTGCGCTTGTGTTAGGTTCGCTACCGACTCGGTCTCATCAGCGTTCTGAATCTTCGAGAGCACCTCTTGGGCTGAGGTCTTCGACAAGCTCAAGAGCGCCTCAGCGGTCTCCAACCGCCGCATCTTTCCACCCAACATCGTTCGCTCTGGCAAAAGATCCTCATCGCGCGCCTGATTAAGAAGGTCGATGGAGTACTTTATATCCTTCGTTTGCTGGACGTAGTCCGAAGGAAACGAATACGCCCCTCCCCCACCGTCAGGGATACCGGAAGCCGGCGTTGTGGAGTACCCAAACAACGAACGGCCGAGGCGCTCAAGAGCCTCAATGGTGGTGCCAAAGATATCCCCACCGGGGGTATTGAGCGTTATCGCGACATCGTCTGTAACATTAATAGAGCGAAGCTGCGATGTACCGAGCTCCGCGTCAAAGTCATACTTTACTGCAGCTGGCCCCGACGCCGGCAGCGCGTATGTCCCGGCGTCAAACGGCGGATCATCATCATCAGCTCCGCCGTAGACGAATCGACCTTGATACGATGAATTGCCCAGACCGATCACCTGATCTCGAATTTGGAACACCTCTTCAGCGAGAAACGCTCGAGCGCTCGGGGTTAACGATTCGTTGGCACCCTGGGACGCGATCTCCTTCGCTCGGACTATCAGCTCGTCCATTTGGGCAAGCGCGTCATCTTGAAACTGTACGAAGCTCTTAACCCGCGCGATCGTTGTGGTATAGCCATCGATACGGTCTAGCTGCTGTTTGTAGCGGGCGATGATACCGGAATCGGTGGAGTCTCCTGGCAAAGCGGCTTTAACACCGGTAGCGACCTGCTGCGAGTACTTGTCGACCCGAGCTTTATTGCTGATGGTCTGCTCGATCAAACGTCGCGTAAATTGGTTCTCTGATATACGTGTCATATGAGTGATATAAGTTGGTCAAGCATTTCACTGGCGGTCCTAATCAAGCGCGCCGACGCCTGGAAGGCCTTCTGATATTTGATGAGATTGGCGAACTCCTCGTCCAAGCTCACGGAGGAGAGCTCATCTCGCTTGGTTTGCGCTGACACCTGCGCGGCTCTCGCCACCGAGACATCGGTCTCCGCTCGTGACTTCACCGTTCCAACAAAGTTAACCGTTGATGAGTACAGCTCATCGAAGGTTCCTGTCAGCGAGAAGGTACCGCTGTTAAATGTTCTGATCTGCTGCTTAACCGCCGCGAGAGCGGAGGCATTTTGCCCATCACCCCTTGGAAATTCGGTATTTCCGACAGTCGCATCGTTATCACTAGCGGCGGCGAATCGTTCGGGATCCTTGATGGCGAAACGCAAGTAGCTGCTGAAGTTCGGCAAACCCGAGGCGAGAAGGTCGGCCGCTGAGGGGATGCCATTACCATCAGCGTCTTTCACGCCCGAATAGTCAAAATCAAAAAGGCCAAATACATCCGGCGCCTGCCCTACTAGATCTCCAGCACTCGATTGGAGCCCGGGAGTGCCCGGATCCTCGTCCAAGCCTAGATAGGTTTCGTTCACATCGGTCAGAAGCGAGCGGGTGAGCGACTCGATACGACTCGCGATAGTTACCAGACTTCCATCGGCCTCGAACGCGGATGTATTCGTCACATCGGCGTATCCACGGAGCTGAAGGATTCCACCTAACGTCCCCATCCCGCCTTTGATCGTCTTTGTCAGGTCTAGGTGAGATGGAGCGTTCTCACTTCCAAAATCGTAGGTGATGTACCCTAAGGTTCGACCCTCAAGTGATGGAGGGAGGGAAGCGCCCGCGAAGCTTGGATTGTAGGTAAAACCAAGGGAACGGGAGGTCGTACCACTCACTATTGGAAATCCATTCGAGAGCGACACGTTCATCATGCCGTTCTCCATCTCGACCGCGGTGAACGAGATCTTCTCCGCGAGTTTATTCAGGAGGGCATCACGCTGATCGAGCTCATCCACGGCCGGGATGTTGGATGTCTGCCGTCGTCGAATGAGATCGTTGAGAGAGGCTATCTGCTTCGTATACTCATTGACCTGGGCTAGCTCAAGCGGCACCTGATTATCAAGTTCGGTCTGCGCTGTCGCGATCGTATTGTAGGTCAGTTTGATGGCGTTAACGAGGTCCTCGCCCCGTTGCATGAGGACGAGGCGATCATCGAGACTAGAGGGGTTAACCGCGACGTTGTTCACCGCCGCGAAGAAGTTATTAAGGGTCGATCCGACGGTATCTTGTGGCCCGGTCAAGCTGAAAACATTCTCAACGCGTCCGAGGTAGTCGTTTCCAACGCTCGCAAGCCCTTGACGGCTCGCAGCGTCTCGCACGGCGTTCTCGAGAAACGCGCTGGTGATCCGCCGAATCGTCCCCACTTCAACGCCAGTTCCAAAGACCAGCGAAGATTGCATAGAGGTCGCGTCCGAACGATTGAGGAGCGATATCTCGCGGCGGGTATACCCAGGGGTATTGACGTTAGCTATGTTATTCGAGGTATTGGTTATCAACGCCTGCTGAGCCGTCAGCGCGCTCATTGAGTTGCCGAGAATTTTAGAGCTGAAATTTGGCATGCGGGTTTATTCACTCGAGTCGGCAATTTTTGCCGCGCGGCTATCCTCATAGGTTTATGAGCAACGAGTGTGCCGTGCGCTTGAATGACCTTTATGTTGGTAGTTACGTGAAGGGATACACGTGCTATTGCCGGGCACCGAGGCTTCGAGGTGACATTGAACTATTTGGCTCCTCTTCGCGCGATGCCTCTTCAAAGAGAGGCTTTAGAATAGCCGCTACGCTTTTCCGAGTGAGCTACCACTTCGCACCGGACCCGGCTGTACGCCCTCAGTGAAGCTTCCGTGCGCGTTGTATGTGCGGGAAACAGGTTGCGTGGCGGACCATAGGAGCGATATCTCCCCATTCACCAAACCGAGCGAAAAATTGAGGATCTGATTAAACTCCTTGGTTTGCTGATCAAGGAGCGCGAGCCGCGCTTTTACTTTCTGAGCGAGCGCTAACAGGCGCTTCTTGTCGGTGGGTGAACAGCCTTGGGTGATTACATCCGTCACGCGGGTGAACTCGTCGCCCGTTATGCGCTCTATCAAAAGGGCACGGTCCTCACGTAAGAGAGAAAGCTTTTCAACGACCACTCCCCGCTTTTCACCGAGGAGGGTCACGGTCGGCGAATCTAGCTTTATAACCGCCGCCTGCTCCTGTTGAATAATCTTTAGGTATTCATCACACAGCGTAACCTCATCGACCAAAAACTTCTCGAGAGCTTTAATGTCAGCGCTGGTGAGTTTCATGATAGGGCGTCTACTCTGTAAAGTCCCCCGCCAGAGCTACCTCGAGATAGATCTCCTCGCTCAGAGAGCGGGCTACCGCTTGGGAGTCCGGTGCGTAGGTACCGTTTTGAATCTGCTCTTTAAGCTTGGCGATCTTCTGCGCTCGCTCTTCGGCCATCTTGGCGGGATTAAGCTCCGATTGTAAGAGAGCTCCGAGAGAGGAAACCTTAATGGTGTCCGCTCGAGAGCGCGTCGACTGCGTAGACGCCTCCTCCTGGTTCGTTCCAGCTACCGTTGACCTGCGAACCGCAGATTGCTCACCTGTTCGAGCCTCAGTTGTCCGAGCGATTTTATTTTCAACTGCGTCTGAACCTGGAATCTTCATATCCAATCCATTGGAATATACAGTGACTGCACAACGTCTCCTTATAAAGGAGACCACCGGGGCCCGACGGGGCGCACCGGGACTACACTACCATCTAAGATGCACATAACGGCCAAAAGGTTACCGCTTCTTAGATAACCCATCGAGATCTTTAAGAATAACCTCTTTAATTCCGATGCCTCGCCCCTCAGATATCGAGCTAGCCACCGCCTCGTTGAGCATGTCTCGATACATCTTCTCCTCGTGACTGCCCGACAAGAGCTCTCCCTGCGGCACGGTGGCCCACATCGACTTCAACATCTCCTGCACTAACAACGCCTCGAACTGCTGGGCGGCCTGTTTCGAATCCTGTGAAGCAGGCAGCTTCGCTTGACCGACATCCGCAACTTGAACCGACTGAGTACCGAGTATCTTAAGGGGGTCCATACATCCTGCTACATAATAACAAGCTCAGCATTGAGCGCGCCCGCCACTTTGAGCGCCGAGAAGATCGATATAAGATCTCGTGGCGTCGCTCCCAAAGCGTTGAGCCCTTTCACAAC
>JAIXPR010000386.1 GCA_027486155.1 Pseudomonadota bacterium
GCTTGTAGTGCGTATCTCACTTGCTTTGGCGGAGCGAATTCCTCACGTTGAGTTCGCCCAATTTCGCAACAAGTACGGCCCGGAGTACGTTCTGCGATTCCTTGAGTGTTTCTCGGCGCAGAAGAATCTTTCGGCGCTCCTTCTCGATGGTATCGCGCTGTTCTTCCAGGTGTTCGTCGGGCTTGTGCTCGTGTCGTTCTACCACCCCTTCTTCTTCGTTTTCTCTATCGTCTTGACCTTGCTCCTGCTCGTGCTTCTCACTCCCCTTGGTATCGGGGCGATTAGGACCTCGGTCAAAGCCTCGGACGCGAAGTATGAGGTTGCGACGTGGCTTCAGGATATCGCGCGGGTGCCGATACTCTTCAAATCTAACCGCGGTGACGCCTTCGCGATTGAACGCGCGGATCAACTTGTGGGGTCATACCTCATGTGGAGGGCGAAGCACTTCCGTATTCTTTTGCGGCAGATAGTTGGTTCGGTAACTATTCAAGTGTTAGCCAACACCCTGTTGCTCGGTCTCGGCGGTTGGCTGGTTATTCGGCAGCAACTTACCCTTGGCCAGCTTGTGGCGGCGGAGCTGATTATCGGAGTTATTCTCAGCGGTGTGGCGAAGCTGGGGCGATACCTCGAGAAGTTCTACGATCTCTGCGCCTCGGTCGCGAAGCTCGACGCGCTCTTCGATGTTCCGTATGAAAAGGAGTCTGGCTCGTTCTTCTCGCCAGATGGTGAGCCAGCGAGCCTGCAGATCAGCAACTTGGTGGTTCGCCACGAGAATCACATGCAACCTGTGCTCAATGGGTTTTCGATGTCGCTGGAGCCGGGTGAGAAGGTCGCTATCTGCGGGCCGAATGGCGCCGGCAAGAGCACGCTTGCGGATTGTATCTACCGTATCACCGTACCTCTCTCCGGACGGATTGAGATCGATGGACACGATGTTCGCGAGATC
The DNA here is from genome assembly GCA_027486155.1 of Pseudomonadota bacterium. Classification (GTDB taxonomy): domain Bacteria; phylum Bdellovibrionota_C; class UBA2361; order UBA2361; family OMII01; genus OMII01. The sequence continues at coordinate 947 of JAIXPR010000386.1, forward strand.
CATCCCCTTGAACTGAGAAGTGAGGTGGCGCTGGTCCGAGGACTGGACCTCTTCCACGGGTCTATCGAGGAGAACTTGACCCTGGCGAATGACCGAGTGTCTTCGAATCAGGTTCGGGAGGCGCTCAGTATGGTGGGTGTACTTGAGGATATCTACGCGCTTCCTGAGGGGCTTCAGACGGTGCTTCAGGGGCAACCGTCGCCGCTCTCCCGCGGTCAGGCCGCTCGGCTCGTGATCGCTCGAGCGATACTGTCGGATCCTCGGCTCATCATTATCGATGGGATGCTTGACGGTATCGATGATGTCACGGTGGCTGGAGTTCTTAAGGAACTCACGGGGCCCCGCGCGCGCTGGTCTTTGTTGGTGCTGACGCACGAGGTCAGCGTAGCCCGACACTTCTCAAAAGCGTACCAGCTCCAAGGTGGAACCTTGGCGATGCTGCAACATTAAGGGAGACGCACTATGGTTTTTGATGATGGACGGGTCGGAGATTACATTGATGGAGGGGAATACCTCACCATCGATGAGGTAATAGCGGGCTCTCGGGTTGAATTGGAGTCGCCGAAAGCGGTTGCGGCCCACGGGAGCTTGAGGATCGGGGCTCTCCTCGTATTCTCGATGATGATTATCGCCGCACTCGCGATGGTGTTCGCGCCGTGGACACAGAACGTGCGGGGCGTTGGAAAGGTCTCGGCGTACTCACCTGACGAGCGACAGCAGAGTCTCACCGCGCCCGTTGATGGAGTTATCCGGCAGTGGTTCGTCCTTGAGGGAATGCGTGTGAAGAAGGGACAGAGTATCGTGGATGTCGCCGACATCGACCCCGATATTCTTGCGCGCCTTGAGCGGGAGCGCGCAGCTCAGCAGGATAAATTCGATGCCGCGCAGAGCGCTGTAGAAACCTCTCGAAAGAATCTTGAGCGTCAAAAGTCGCTTGTTACGTCCGGTCTTAGCTCGCAACGAGCGGCGGAATTAGCGGAGCTGGAGTACGCGAAATACCTCTCTGAGGTGTCCTCCGCCTCAGCGGAGTTAGCACGGATCGAAACACGGCTTGCGCGGCAGGCATCGCAATCGATCGTGGCGCCACGCGATGGGATCATTCAGAGGATCCTTGCTCCTCAGGGAGGAGTGATGGTGAAGGCGGGGCAGGTGCTTGCGTTAATCGTGCCCGAATCGGCGAGTCGAGCTGTTGAGCTCACCGTGAGCGGAAACGACGCGCCCCTTCTCTCAGTTGGGCGGCGTGTTCGACTTCAGTTCGAGGGGTGGCCCGCGGTGCAGTTCGCCGGATGGCCATCGGTGGCTATCGGCACCTTCGGTGGCGTGATAGGGGTTCTCGACCCAGGCGCGGCTGAGGATGGAACGGTTCGGGTAATCGTTTTTCCGGAGCAAGGAGAGCAGTGGCCCGACTCGACATACCTACGACAGGGGGTTCGCGTTGTCGGATGGGTGTTGCTTGATACCGTGAAGCTCGGATGGGAGCTATGGCGACAGTTTAACGGGTTCCCACCAACGCTGCGTAACGTGACTCCAGGAACCGTTGATGACCCGGCTAAGCCGAAGGATGGAGCGTAGTCTATGGTGTGTAGAGTTCGATTGATTGGGGCTGCGCTCTCTATCGGGTGGATCTTCGCTGTGAGCGCGGGCTCGCTGGCCTTCGGTCAAGAGAGTGCTCCCGAAAAGCCCTCACCGAAAGAGAAGAAGGGCTCTTCAGCGCCGGTGCTGCTCCTCGATGATGTGATATCGACGACCCTTGAGCGCCACCCAGCCTTGAACGCTGAGAAACAAGAACGGGTTTCGGCGGACGCGGACGTTCTCTCGTCCGAGGGGGCCTTCGACCCAAGCCTCAAGGGGGAAGCTCTTTCATATGTAACGGGTGGGTACTCAGGAAACTACGGTTCCGCCTACGTCGAACAGCCGCTCAAGTTTTACGGAAGCAAGGTGATGGGTGGATACCGTGTCGGCGACGGAACCTTTCCGATATACGATAACTGGTATGAGACCAATTCGGGGGGCGAGGTTGGTGTCGGCCTAGAAGTTCCCTTGTTACGGGATGGTCCGATAGATCGTCGGCGCGCCAATATTGGCAAGGCTGAGTCGGGACTGCAGATAGCGGATTCCTTAATTGAGCAGAGGAAGATCGAGCTGGCGAGGGCGGCGGCGCTGACCTACTGGGATTGGACGGCGTCTCGAAATAGGATCAAGGTGTACCGTCGATTGCTGCAGGTCGCTCAGGAGCGTGATAAGCAGATAGCCGAGCGTGTAGCTCGGGGAGATCTGCCAGACTTTGATCGGGTGGACAATCAACGCGCGGTTCTGCAGCGACAAGCGCAGCTCCTCACCGCTGAGCGCGGGGTCAAGAGCGCTGAGTTTGCCCTCTCGCTTTTCTATCGAAACGCCGCCTCAGAGCCGCAAAGCGTTGAGCGGTTTCAAGCTCTCGACAGAATTCCGGTCCCACTTTTCGCGCCCGTTCACACTACCAACGATCCGGTAGCGGAGGCAGCGGACTCTCGGCCTGAGTTCAAAAACATCAAGGCTCAGAGCAATCAGAACAAGATTGAGCTTGAGCTTGCTCGGAACCAGGTGCTCCCTCGACTCGATCTTCGGGTCTTCTCCTACAACGACTACGGCACTGGTAACCCGGATTTGGAGGAGCCTGAGGTGAAAGCCGGGCTACGAATTGAGATTCCGTTGGCCACCAGGACCCAACAGGGACGCATTGATTACTTTGAATCTCGCGAGCGGAAATTGCAATTCACGGAGACCTTCCTGCGGGAGCGAATCCGCGCGGACGTCCAGGACGCACTCAACGCTTTGGACATCGCGAGAAGTCGGGTAGAGGTCGCGTCGGCGGAGGTAAAAGCCTCCGAGGAGCTCGCGCAAGGGGAGCTTAAGCGTTTCAATTTCGGCGATAGTAATCTTATCTTTGTGAACCTTCGCGAGCAGAACGCGGCGGACGCACAGGTGCGCGAGATCGACGCGCTCCAGGATTATCAGAAGGCGTTTGTCACGTTCGAGGCTATCTTGGCCCGCATTCAGAAACGCCAAGGCGATACGAAGTGACGGGGCCGTCACAGCGTCTTACTAGATGTCACTGAGGTGCCCAGGCTCCGAAAAGCTCGTAGGATTGGACTCCCGAGGGCTGCGTTTTCGCATAGAAAGTCATCTTAATTGCGGGTAAGACAGGCTAAGGGCCGTCTGATGTCCGGAGGCCGGGCACGCGGATTCATAATCGGTTGGCGAGGTTTGAGCCCCTTTTCTGGGTAAAAAGCTAATGGTCCCTCAATTTTACTTGTACCGGCTGTTCAGGTCGTCTATCCTTCAGGATTACAAAAAATGTAGCCTCATACTTCCTAAGGGTATGAGGTTCGTCGAAGTGACCGAGGGGGTTGCCTCTCTCTCCGTGAAGGCAGGTTTCGGTCGCTAGTGTTTACCGCGGTAGGTCGTGCGCAGAAGGTGATGGTATGAAAAAGAAAGATCTCGATACCTTGAAGAAGATCCTCGAAGAAGAGAAGAAGCGTATCTTCCATCACCTTCAAGAGATAAGTGAAACGTCGGTAGCCGACCTGGAAACCCCTTCTGGTGACTCTGTCGATCTCGCCTCGCTTGAGATTAATCAGAACTCGCTCGCTAAGATCGGAAAGCGTGAGCAAAACCACCTTAAGAAGATCGACGCTGCTCTGAAGAAGATGGATGATGGCACATTCGGAGAGTGTGAGAGCTGCGGTGAGCAGATAGCGTTCGCTCGCCTTATGGCGCGTCCCGTCGCGCAGCTCTGTATCGATTGTAAAACCGAGCAAGAGAATGAGGAGCGCAAATACTCTGACCGCGCTGGGGACTCTGATAATGAGGGATTCCCGGAAGAGGGAGAGGAGCTGTAGTTTCCGATCCGGAGGGCCCGTCTCCCTAGGGGCCGGGATCGCGGCCGGCGCTCCGGTTGGCGACATTCATCGCAATCCAAATTGAAAATATTCTACATACCCGGCCCGTCAGGAGACGGGCCCTCCGGGATGGTTGACGGGGCTCCTACACCCTCCCCAACTCCCTCATCACCTCCTCAAACACTCGCGGCGCGGCGACCACGATGTTGTCCGTAAAGAGGTCGTGCTTGTAGTTGGTGGTCTTCTTTTGTGACTCGTGATCGTATGGATAGTGCCCGACCTTCGCGCCCGCTTCGCGAGCGATGAGGCATCCCGCCGCGCAATCCCACGGGCTGAGCCCCTCTTCAAAGAAGGCGTCAAGGCGTCCACAGGCGACCCAGGAGATGTCGAGGGAGGCGGCGCCGATGCGTCGGAGGTCCCGGCATGTTCGAAGAAGGTGGAGGAGTCGAGCGCAGATGCGGTCGATGTTGACCCGTTCGTAGGGGAACCCGGTCGCGAGCAGCGCGTCAGATAGGGATTGAGTCTCGGTCGCGCGAATCGGCTCGTTGTTACAGAACGCGCCGCCCCCCTTGGTAGCTGTGAAGATCTCCCCTTGGAACGGCGCGAGTACGGTGCCGGCCTGGACGATACCATCAACAGCGTACGCGATTGAAACGCCGACCTGATTGTGGCCGTGCGCGTAGTTTGTGGTGCCATCAATAGGGTCGATTACCCAGGTAGGGCCCACGTTAGCGGTCGCCGCATGGGCCGGATCCGACGACTCCTCAGCGAGGATGGTATGATCTGGAAAGTGAGCCCGAATGGTCTCGATGATCGCTTTTTCCGAGGCCAGGTCGGCGGTGGTAACCAAGTTTCTCGCGGCTTTAAGGGTTATGTTGACCGATTGAGAGGCTCGCTGCTCTCGCGCGATGGCGCCTCCGCGCTGTGCCGCTTCGATAGCTACCGCAAGGGCATCTGACGGGGATGGGAGGTGGTGTTGGCTCATAGGAATCCAATCGTAACATATAACACTACGCCGGTTTGAGGAGGTTGCCCGTTGTAGTAGGGTACTCAACTATGTCAGGTAGCTCTTCAATCAGCAAATCACTGCCGGTCGCCGTTTCACGGGTGGCCGATGAGTGGATTGGGCGCGAACTAAC
>JAIXPR010000186.1 GCA_027486155.1 Pseudomonadota bacterium
GTCGAGATTCCGCGGCAACCGCCTCGAGAATCATCGGCATAACCTCACGCACGAGGTGACGGGTGTGAGACACGAAGGTTGATTCTACACTGGTCACGCAACTTCCCCTCAAGAACGTATAGGGGGATACCCCATCAAGCGAGACCCTCGCTGCGACGACGACATGCCCCTACATGCATAGTATCACAGGGAGCGATTCGCTCAAACGGATACCGGATCGCCTGAAGGTCGAACTACTGCGTTATCGTGGAGGGCACTGGAACGACAACGCTACCCGGAAGAACCGATCCGAGAAGTATCGTAAACACCACATTAACCAAGAACGTGCCGACGATGGTGCCGACGTAGAACAGAACCCGCTTCTCGGATGGAACATCGATCATCTTACCTATACCCTTCCACCCCCAGTAGAGGGTGGCGATGCTGGCCAAGAATGCCACGAACATCCCGATAATCGGCACGGCAACAGCCAGGCTCCCCACGAAACCGACCATTGAGGAGTGCAGAAACCAACTGTATGCCCGATCAAGGGTAACGCTCCCACCGACAAACGAGGCGATCTTGGTCGCGATGAATGCGGCGATAAATCCGGCCGCGCACGTGGTTATAACCGCGGTCACGAACTGGACGGCGAGACCTGCGACCCCTATCAGTGAGGCGAGACCCATCAGGACGGTTCCCACGATACCCGCAAGAGCGCCCAGTACCGCCATCGGAACGGCATACACCTTAAAAAGGGCCCTAGCGTCTCGGGGGTCCGACGCGACCACATCCCAGCATCCTGTGGGATCCGTAATCACTGTTTTTACACGATCGATGAGCGCGGTAAGTGAAGATAGTGCGTTCGGCATGCGGGAACGGTAATCCGAATAGCGACCCGCCGACAACTGCCTTTCTCATGCGGACCGATCTCTCCGGCGTTTTCTCATGAACCGTAAGCGGCGAAGTGTATCGTAAAGCAACCCGTCTCACTTAGCTATCTAACCAAGCAACCTCCTAATGACCCGGGATATTTGGGCCTACCTTGGTTCAAAGGATTGATGACGATGACGTTGACCTCTACCGAATAACGCAAACCGATAGCCGTGGACGGTTCACGTCCTACGTCGCACGTAGTCGTCAGCGTCACCGACCACTACCTTGGAACACTACTAGACGGAACCTCATTTAGAGGCCCCCTAAACAGCGATGATCGCCGGTCACTGCAGAGGACCTCGATGCCCCTTACCGCCCTAACGAAATGAACTCCCGCGGCCTATCGGTGAGGACGATATCGACCCCCTGAGAGCACAGAGACCTCCACGTTTCCGGCCTATCGGTCTCCGGTGAGAGCGTCTTTACAACGACCCGAGCGCCCCCTGTATGTATCTTAGGCACCACGCTCGAAAGGTCCCAGGTATGATTTACCTGCACATAGGATGGAGTGCTTGCGAGGAGCACCTCAACGTCAGATTCGCCATGAGCCCGGGCGAGCACGGCGACCCGCGGATAGTGTCGCCTCATAAAATCAAGAACCTCTTTGGTCTGGCACTGCACGATAACCCTAGATTCCGCCCCGACCGCGTACACCTCTTCCATCACCCTTTTATAATCCCGTGGAGAGTTCGACTTCACATCGAGCATAAGTCGACTCCCGCGTCTCTCTACCTCATGAAGCGCCGCTCGGAACTTCGGAATCCTCGAACCATCGGGGAATCGACCCAGGGAGATCTCCTCTCGAGTCAGGGTCGCAATCGGCCTTCCCATAAGGCTGGTCGGGCCTACGAAATTCTTCACCGAGAGCCGCCGATCATGGAAGAGCACAAGGTCGTTATCCGCCGTCAATCGAATATCAATCTCAATAAATGGGAGGTCACCGGCGGCGCGGATCGCTTTAACGCTATTATCGAAGCTGTGCGAGCGCTCCCCCCGATGGGCACTCGGGAGGCAGCGCGACTCCGCCTGCGCCTGAAGCGTGATACCTATGATCAGTATGAGCTGCACACCGCCAAGCATACGGAAAAGACCCACTATGAGGCGTATTGAGCGATAAGGTTGTGTCATAGAGGGCATGGAGAGGAGCCGTTGTTACTCCCATTGTAAGCCGCGGTCGCGCCGGCTCCTAACGGTTTTAGAACCGCCCTCTGGGGCCCCATCGTGGTCAGTTGGTTAGCTCCTAAAGGTATGAGATACTGCCCGAGCCCGTATTCCGGGAACCTGTTTAACCCACGTTGTTTTGCCAGCTTACTATGTCCACAGCTCGCTCCACCTCCTTCGACAAGTACGAAGCGTACGCACGCTCAGTTCAATCGCCCCGTGAGGACGCTCGCTTTATGCGTCTCGTCTATCGGAATCTCAATCACGCTGAGCCAACGATTATGCGAGAGGATTTCTGTGGCACCTTCGCGCTGTGCTGCGAGTGGGTAAAGCTCGACGACTCGAAAAGGGCGATCGGCCTCGATATCGACCCCGAGCCACTCGCGTACGGGGCTTCAAACTACCTCCCCCGACTCTCTGAATCTCAGCAAAAAAGGGTTAAGACATTAGAGCGTGACGTGCTTGTACGACATTCGGGGAAATCCGATATCATCTGCGCCCTTAACTTCAGCTACTTCTGCTTTCACGAGCGAGCGACCCTTCTCCGGTACTTCAAGGCGTGCCGCCAGTCACTCCGTCCGAGCGGACTCTTCGTCGTTGACGCCTTTGGAGGCCCTGACACGGGGGAACCCTCCATGGACAGAAAGCGACTACCTGGGCTCACCTACTTCTTCGAGCAGGAAAACTTCGACCCGATTAACAATCGCACTCGGTTCAGTATCCACTTCAAGCCTAAACATGGGCGGGCACAGAAACGCGCCTTTACCTACGACTGGCGTATGTGGAGCATCCCGGAGCTACGAGATGTTATGCTCGACGCGGGCTTCAAGGGTGTTGAGGTTTATTGGGAGGGCACCGCCCGCGACGGTCGCGGCAGCGGTCGCTTCAACAGAAAGGACAAGGGGGAGCCATGCAAGGTGTGGGTCGCCTACGTTGTAGGACGGGTCTAAAAAATCCCCTCGCTCCACTCACGCGCCGCCGCTCACATCGTGATTAATCGCGCGGGGTCGCTTCACGCAACGTCGCGGCGACCTTCGCGGGAGTAAACTCAACGCCTCCGAAATAGCGCGCTACAGCCCCATCGGGCCTCACGATAAAGATAGCTGAGCTATGCTCAAGCTCCTTATCGGCGAATCGAACGCGAAATCCGAGCGCGTCGTTCATCGCGGAGATCACCTCGGTCTTAGCCGTGAGAAACCGAACCGCCTGCGCCGACACCGGTGGCGTATCTAGTCGACTCACGGTCTTTAGACGCTTATCCGCCGCGTCACCCGTGGTATCATCTGGATTGAAGCTATACATCACAACAGAATACTCATTCCCCAAGGTGAGCGGGAGATGATTCACTAGCTCAACAACACCAGACAGCGTCATGCCACACAGACGGGGGCATCTGTAGAATATCGGCACGAGGATAAATGGACGCCCTGGAACGGTAAGGTCCTTTAGCGACGCGGTGGCGCCGGTGCTATCGCTAAATAAAAGCCCGAGATCAACACGGGCCCCCGGCTTGGTAAAGATACCCATCCGAGGCTCTCTCTTATCCGCCATAGCGACGCCGAGAAAGAGCGCCCACAGCGCGACGAGCGCCCCACACCAACGAGCGGCTAGGAACACGGCTTTCCCTGAATCATGCGGTTGTTGTCTACAGCTCCAGGATCCTTCGAATCGACCACCACGATATTTTGCATCATCCCTCCATCCTCGTGCTCAAGAATGTGACAGTGGAAGACGAAACGCCCCACCTGACTCGGCCGATTAAATGGGATGATGATCTGCATACTCTCTCCGGGGCCGATATCAACCGTATCCTGGTATCCCGTAAATTCCATTCCACGGCTATTACGTCCGATAACCTGAAAGTCGGTCTGATGGATGTGAAAGGTGTGAACCTCCGCCGAGTTATTTACCAAATCCCACTTCTCTACCGACCCAAGTGACACAACAACATCATCCCGACTCGGGCTGTACAGCTTGCCGTTGATAAAGAATTGCCCAGCGTCGTTATTTTCGCTGAAAACGATTCGCCGATTTCCCGTTATGGCGAGGGTTCGAAGATCTGGGAGATCCGCGAGCTTTTCTGGAATGGAGATCGGAGTTTCCTTAGACCCGGATACGACTAGTGTGCCGAGAAGCGCTTCTGGGGTTGGGTCGCCGTCAGGCCCCGTGTTCACCGCGAGGGTTCGAAACCGATAGGTACCCGGCGCGCCACCCGTGATGAGAAACTCGGTACGAGCCCCTGGAGGCAACACGGTAGATGAGTGACGAACGGGTTGGGTGTGAATATTTCCATCACGCGAAATCTCCACCATTTCATGCCCATCGATAGCGAGCTTGTAGAGAAGATTTGCCCCCATATTTCCGACGCGCCACAGCTGGGTCTCTCCCGGCCTGATCGCCATCGAGGGTTCAACAATACCGTTTATCGTTCTAAGGGTCGGCTTACTGTAATCGGGCGTAGTAACCTTGCCGTCCGCCGATGCTTGGACATCCTTGAGAATCATGACCCGATCCCGAACTCCGTTCAGGAATGGAAGCTTGTCATAGAGACCCTCCACAAGAAGCCCACCCGAGAGGCCATTAAACACCTGCGTCTCAGCGA
>JAIXPR010000043.1 GCA_027486155.1 Pseudomonadota bacterium
AGACCCATCGACTGTTTACGCACCCGTTCAAAGAGCCGATACGTTCCGCCATAGAGGTCATCGCCGGCGATGATGTGCGAGTTGGCGGGGAGGAGCTCCAGCACCGTCGAGCTCGCGGCCATACCACTAGAAAACGCGAAGCCCGCTTCTCCATCCTCAAGAGCTGCGACGCATCGCTCGTAGGCGTACCGTGTCGGATTGTGCGACCGGGCATAGTCGAACCCCTTGTGAACGCCGGGGCTCTCCTGAACGTAGGTCGACGTCGCGAAGATCGGTGGGATGATCGCCCCCGTCGTGCCCTCAGGTTCCTGTCCAACGTGGAGCGCCTTCGTCGAGAATCCGGGGAATTTTTTATCCATGGTTCTGTCTCCGGAGATAGTTGAGGTAATCGATCTTTGTGATAAGTCCGAGGAAACGCCCGTTGTCGACGATTATCGGAATTCGTTCACGTTCGAAGAGTGAGAGAAGCTCCGAAGGGTGCGCGCTTGGCGGCAGGGTCTCCAGGTTGGTCGTCATAAAATCTTGGACCAGACGGGCGAATTGATCACGGTTTGGTGTGACAGCTTGGAGAATGTCCCATTCATCGAGGAGCCCGATAATTCGCTCCCCCTCGAGTACGGGGAGTTGCGAAACACCGTGCGCGCGCATGCGGGTGTACGCGATAAGAAGTGTGTCCGTCGGCTCTACCGTGATGGGAACCTTTTGCGTGATGTAGTCCCTCAGATCCCCGTAGTGCTCTCCAGCGATGAGACCTTGGTCTCGCATCCATGTGTCGTCGAAGATCTTTGAGATGTATCGGGCGCCGGTATCGCAGATGAAGGTGAGGACACGCTTTGGGGCTGTTTGCTCACGACAGTAGCGGAGCGCAGTCGCGACAAGGAGACCCGCTGATGGGCCGGCGAGGATACCCTCTTTTTGGAAGAGTTCTCGCGCTGTATCGAAGCTCTCCGCGTCTGTGAGCGAATAGCTCTTCTTGACCCGGGAGAGGTCGGACACAGGAGGGATGAAGTCCTCGCCTAGGCCCTCAACGAGCCACGAACCGGATTCCTTCAACACCTCTCCGGTTTTGATGTAGTGGTCGAGGATGCTACCGACCGGATCCGCGAGGACCATCTCTGTTGAGGGGGAGACCTTAGCAAAGAAACGGGAGAGTCCGGTGATCGTTCCACCAGATCCCACGCCAGCGATGACCGCGTCGACCTTATGGTTCATCTGTTCCCAGATCTCCGGCCCGGTCGTCGCCTCATGTGCCGCGGGGTTTGCCGGATTTCCAAATTGATCGGTGTAAAACGATCCGGGGGTCTCCCGCGCGATCCGTTCCGCCATATCCTGATAGTAGGCCGGATGTCCCTTGCCGACATCTGAGCGGGTTATGACAACCTCCGCTCCGAGCGCCCGTACCGTACGGATCTTCTCCTGGCTCATCTTGTCAGGAATCACCAGGATGAGCTTGTACCCCTTCAGCGCCGCGACGAGAGCGAGCCCGAGGCCGGTATTTCCGGAGGTGCCCTCGACGATCGTCCCTCCTGGTTTGAGAAGTCCCTTTCGTTCCGCATCCTCAATCATGGCGAGGGCGATCCGGTCCTTGATAGAGCCGGTAGGGTTCTGTCCCTCTAACTTGACGTAGAGTTCGCACGGGCCGGTGTCGAAGCGGGTAATCTTTATGATGGGGGTGTTGCCGATCAGATCGAGAACGGAATGTGCCATAGGACCTTTGGATTACTATCCTTTAGGTATACCGCAGGGGCGGGGAGGTCCGAAAGGAGAATCCGACCAACGGATAAGAGGCAAAACCCCGCTATCGCGGGCTTTTGCTAGGTAGCGGGGCTTCCGAGGGATTCGGGACCGAAAAAACAACTTCTCGCGTCTTTGCGACCAACATAGGCTTCCCACCTACGCGAAACAACGCGAATGCGTTGTTTCGCCTTATCTCCTTAGCTTCGAACTACCTTCAGCTTCGGCGCGGTAGCCTTGCCGCTCTCCTCATGGAAAATATCCAAGCTCTCCCCGTGCTGACTCAGATCGAGTCCCATCTCCTCCTCAGCCTCGCTCACTCGCATCGGGATGATAGAGTGCGTGAGGTGATAGAGCGCGTAGCTGCCCGCGCATGTAAACGCGGACACGATGACCAGCGCGTAGAGATGGTTCACGAATGTCGCCGTTTGCCCGTAGATGAGCCCGACGTTGTCAGCGAATACAGCCGTGAGGATCATTCCCACAATTCCACCCACCCCATGGCAGGGAAATACGTCGAGGGTGTCATCGAGATCGCTCTTAGTTCGCATGTGAACCGCAAGGTTGCTTACGATGCTCGCCACGGTTCCGATGAAGATGCTCGCTCCTACAGATACGAATCCGGCGCTCGGCGTTATCGCCACGAGTCCCACAACGGCCCCGATGCACGCGCCAAGTGCCGAGGGTTTTCTTCCGCGAGCGCAGTCGAAGAAGATCCATGCGAGCATCGCCGCGGCGGACGCTGTGTTAGTGGTGAGGAATGCGCGAGCGGCGAGCCCGTTCGCGGCGAGGGCTGAGCCGGCATTAA
>JAIXPR010000164.1 GCA_027486155.1 Pseudomonadota bacterium
AAAAAAGCGCTTCATCCTCGAAATGTTGCCGTTTCCCCGTCCATTCGATTCGCGCCCACCCGAGTCGATCACTATCACCAAGGAAACCATCTCGCACTTCGACCCAGATGGCTCCGAGCCGTTCAGCTCCAAAGAGCGCGCAGTTGAGGTGTTTCATAGCTGGATGGCTAGGTGGGAGGGTCGGTAGCTGTGCACCAGATCTTCGCCCAACGATGACCGCCCTTCTGGACTTACCGAGCGTTTCGATAGACACTACACTCTCATCCCATGCAATCCGTTGTCGTCACCAACCTCTGGAAGAAATTTGGCAAGACCCCCGCGGTTAAGGGTATCTCTTTTGCCGCCGAGAGAGGCGAGATCCTAGGGCTACTTGGCCCAAATGGCGCTGGAAAGACGACCACTATTCACATGCTTCTCGGCCTTACTTCTCACGATGAGGGCAGCATATCGATCCTTGGACTCGACATGCCGAAAAACCGATACGAGGTATTGCAGCGCGTTAATTTCGCCTCAGCCTACGTCTCGTTACCCGGCAACCTTACCATCGATGAGAGCCTGTACGTGTACGCGAAGCTGTACAACGTCGAGAACCCCAAGCACCGCGCCCGCGAGGTCTTAGCTGAGCTTGAGGTAGATCTCCCCGGAAGAAGCCTTATCGGCACGCTCTCCGCTGGGCAAAAAACACGCCTCAATATCTGCAAAGCGCTCCTCAATCGTCCAGAGGTGCTCTTCCTTGACGAACCCACCGCGAGCCTCGATCCCGACATCGCCATGAAGGTTCGAGAAATACTAAAGAAGCTTCGCAAAAATTACGGAACCACGATCATTTACACCTCGCACTACATGCAGGAGGTAGAGGAGCTCTGCGACCGCGCGATATTCCTCGCCCGAGGCTCTATCGTCGCGACAGGAACGCCCACCGAGATTCGCGAGCGCTCTAAGCTCAAGAGCCTTGATGAGGTCTTTGTGACGATCGCCCGCGATGGTGAACTACGCGATAGCAACGATAAGGAGGAGAGATGATATCGCGGGTTGTCGCCATGGTGCTGCGCTATATGTTCATCTACAAGCGCTCCACGATTCGGATCGCTGAGCTCATATTCTTCCCCCTCATGGACCTCTTAGTCTGGGGATTTGTGACCCTCTATCTTCAACAGGTGACGCAATCGAACGCCGTCCTCTTCATGCTCGGCGGTATCGTTCTGTGGGATATTTTTTTCAGAGCGCAACAGGCGGTGGGTATGTCGGTCCTGCAAGAGATGTGGGTGGGCAACACCCTCAATCTCTTCGTCTCGCCGATTCGACCTCGTGAGCTGATCCTCTCAACCGCCATCGTTGGCTTCATTCGAGCCACCATCACCGCTACGGGCCTCGGCATCTGCGCGTATGTCCTCTACGCCTTCAACATGATGGACCTTGGCATCGCGCTTGTGCCGCTATTTGGATTGCTCCTCTTTTTTGGATGGGCCGTAGGACTCTTCACCTCAGCGCTGATCCTCCGATATGGCGAAGCGGCGGAATCACTCGCATGGATTGTTCCCTTTCTGATACAGCCGTTCGTCGCGGTCTTCTATCCGGTTTCAGCTCTCCCTCCAGCGCTCCAGGCGTTCGCGCAGATATTTCCGTGCACCCATATCTTTGAGGGAATGCGATCGGTGCTCCACTCGGGTGGCGTACCGTGGAGAGAGATGGGGATATCGTTTCTTTTGACTCTCGTGTGGCTCTGCTTCACCGGCACCTTCTTCGCTCGCACGCTCACCTACGTGCGATCCAAGGGCTACCTTACGACCGCGTCGCGAGGATAAGATCTACCGGAGTGTGTGAAGATACATCGGTGATCGAAGTATGCTTACCTAGCCTTCGCTCCCAACGACTCCAACAACAAAGGCAACCGCTCCTTTCGCCTGAGAGAGCGCTCGTTCGGCGTCATTCTTGGAATAGAATTCGCTTGGCGTGAGATCCTCAGTGCCGTAGAAAGCGAGTTCTCGATCTCGCCGTAGTTCTCGCGAAACAGCTATTAACATCTCAAGCCCCTCATGCTCCTCGGCGGGGATTCGAGCCTTCAGTTCGACTAACTGAGCGCTCACATCATGTACGCGGGCGCGCCCACCACCGAGATGTCGAATCAGCGCCTTGCTCACAAGCTCAACGATCTCTTGAGACTCACGAACAACATCGGCATACCCCTCCCGGTCGAAGAGCACCTGAAGCGCTTCGAGGCGGATTCCGCCACGCACAATATAGTCCTTAGTAAGCGATTTATTTTTCATCGAGGCACCCAATATCCCTGTCCATGAGTTACGCGACGTACCATGGCCCCAGACGTGATAAAGTCTCGCACCGCTGAGATCGTATTTTTAATCGCGCCGGTCGGGTCGAAGAGGATCCTCGCATCCAAGGCGCATTCTAGCCAGAGCGAACCCGCGTCGGCGGGACTTTTGGGGAGGTGCCCGATGTGGAGTGATATCCCCTCCGGGAGAACGTGATCCCAGTCTCGATACAGGCTTCGTTCAATCCGAAGCTTGTCAGAGACAACAAGGAGGAGATCGGTATCAGAGGTGTCGTGTTGATCACCGCGAGCCTGTGAACCGAACAGAAGTAGTCCGATGAACTGTTTCTCATACTCACGCCCCGCGCGTTGAATGATACTCTCGGTGATGTTGTTCGCCAGTGGATTGGAGATGCCTTGTGAGATGAGGCTTTCAAGCAGCGAGTTTATGGAAAGTCCCTCCTGCGCCGCTCGAGCCTTAACGGCATCGTGCAGTGGTTTGGTAAGTCGGAGGAGTATGCGGCTCTCTTTGACGCTCATGATATCATGATATCAATTAGCAGTTTTAACTCAAGGAAATAAAGTAGTCGCGCCTGGCGTCTTCCGGAAATAAGTCTGCATATCAATATGTTAGTGACCCGCTGCCAGCTCCTCAGGCTCTCTCAACCTCCAAAGAACTGAAAGTGTCCCAACGTAGATACCTTGGGCCCGTCACTCAGGCGCACGAACTTTGTAGGGTACAACTCGTCGATGGTCGCCCGCACCCGAGTCGCGCTTGTGCTCATACTTGTTCTCTCCTTCGGCCGCCCGGGAGGGGCGAGCCCCAAGGACTTTGAGGCATGGGCTTCGGCGATGGCGTTCATACCGATTGAGGAATCCAGGACCTACCAGCTGTACCTAGAAACGCAGCCTCGGCTCGGCGATGACTGGCAACGCATGGCGACCGCGCTCATCCGCACCGCGCTCGTGTACAATCCGACCCCTGCTCTCTCACTATTCGCCGGATATGGATGGCTGCCGACGTTTTACAACACCGAGTACCAACGGACCTATCGTGATGAACACCGACTGTGGCAGCAAATCCTGTACAGACATGGTCTATGGGATATCGACTGGCAACACCAATACGCCAAGAGCAGCGATGGATAGAGCATACGGAAGGCGTCTCGAATCGCACCCGATACATGCTGCGAGGACTCCTGCCACTCGACGCCACACAAGACTTCGGGCTGGCCGCCTTCGATGAGGTGATGTTTACTTGGAACTCCGTCGAGGGAGGCCCGTGGAGTGGATATGATCGTAATCGTATATTCCTAGGTCCCTATTGGCAGATCGACAACGCGCACTATGAGGTGGGCTATTTGGGTGAACACGCCAAACGGTTTGGTGATGACGAGCGGTGGGTAAACGCCATTGCTGTGCTTGCCATCTTTAACTTCTAGCACATTCAGATAGTTACCAATGGCACCGGTACCACCTCCAACTCTTTAGTGGCACTCCGCAACGCCCTGCCGTATTCTAATGAAGGTCTAATGCTTCAGGAGCATCCCGCCTATGAAACGCCTCCTCGCCTCACTCGTTGCCTTAGTATTTTTCGCTGTCAGCGCCGAAGCGGCTCCAAGTTATCGCGGAACCTCTTCGATGGCCAAGAACTTGAGAAGGTCCGAGATCAGGCTCGCGAAAGCGATCGCTGGCCTCAAGCCGACCGACCGAGAGAAGCTCAAAAAAGCTCTATCGTCCCTCGGCGTTGACTCAGACACCGATGGCGTGAGCGACATCTTCGAGCGAGCTCGCGGCAGCAACGTGTGCGATGCCGATTCTGACGACGATGGTATCGATGACAGCGACGACGACTACGAGAAGGATGACGACAAGCAGGGTGAGGTAGAGGTACGAGGACGGATTGCCAGCTTTGACGACCCAATCCTTGTCATCGGTAGCAAGAGCTTTACCGTTACCGATAGAACCCGTTTCCGCAGAGGGGTCTCATCAAAGGATCACCTCACCGAGGGAACATGTGTCAAGGTTGAGGGGTACACAGACCCTTCCGACGTCTCGTTCGCGACTAAGATAGAGGCATCGTCGAGATGCGGAGGCTCCTCCTCGTCGTCATCGTCA
>JAIXPR010000038.1 GCA_027486155.1 Pseudomonadota bacterium
TTCAGGAGCGCGAAGTAACGCTCGCCCTCCTTCTCACGAGGGGAACGGATCTGACCCTCGATAGAGTCTCCAGTTTTCAACCCGAACCGTCGGATCTGAGCTGGCGAAACGTATACGTCGTCTGGGCCTGGAAGATAGTTGTAATCTGGAGAGCGAAGGAATCCGAATCCATCCGGGAGGCACTCAAGAACGCCACTCGCGTAGATGCTTCCATTAGCATCCGCCTGAGCCGCGAGGATCGCGAAGATCAACTCTTGGCGTCTCATGTTGTTAGCGCCTTCGATATCGAACTCGGCGGCCAACTTCATGAGCTCTTCGGTCTTTTGGCGTTTTAATTCATTGAGGTTCATGGTGTAACACTCGATTTTTTGTTTATACACACTACTCGTTCAGCCCTCGTCCTCGTGCTCGCCGCACCCGCTCTCGCGAGTGACAGCAACACCGAAATGAGTCACATGCCTAGGAGTTTTACGATACAGATGTCCAGATACGTGCTATCCGACAAAGTTGTTTTTGATTAAGCATCTCTCGAACAGCCGCGCTTGCCCGCCCCTTGCCCCTACGAGTCACTGCCCCTACGAGTCCCCTTGCCCCAGCGAGTCACGGCCCGTCCGTACCACCGCTAGGACAGCGGTGTTAACAGGGAACCCAGTACGAGGGATTGAAAGGGGCGCTCACATCACCGACGAAGGATACTGAAAAGGAAGCGCCGGAGGCCGTCGATAGACGACTCCTTGAAGCTTACGTAGCAGGGACGCACAGGTCCGTCAAGCCCCCTGCTTTCGTTCCTCTATCGTCTTTGCGGCGACCGCCCTCAGGTAAGTCGGCTCTAGGACAGCGATTTCCTCAAGGCTAAACGCCCTTGAACCGTTCACCGGCACCATCAGAAGCCCCTCGGCGATACACGCTTCAGACACGACTTCGCACCCAGGGGGGATAAAATCGCGTTGGGGGGTCACCCAACGAGTACCCGGCTGAGTCCACTTCGAACCGGCAAGCTCCCCTACCGGCACGATGCACGGAGCAACCTCCTCCACGACCGGCGCCCCTCGAGTATACGCCGCGGCGAACACCTCATCACGACGGGCATCAGCAAGCACGACAACGCGACCTACCGAGCTATCGCGCGACATGCCCGCGGCCGCCGCCCCGGCAAGCGAAGAGCATCCTATCAGGGGCACGTGGAGCGACCAGGCCAATCCCTTGGCGAAGCTCATACCGATACGCAGCCCCGTGAACGAGCCAGGGCCAACCCCAATACGAATCGCGCGAAGATCAGAGGGTGCGATGCCAGCATCGGCGCATGCGCGACCGACCATTAAAGGGAGTTGCTCGAAGTGATCGCCCGATCCCGCTGAGGAGAGGCTGGCTATAGCACCAGAGTCGTTGAGGACCGCGACGCTACAGAACGAGCCACTCGTATCGATCGCCAAGACATTCTTACAAGCTATCGACATCCGCCCCAGCTATTAAAAGAGCGACCACTAAAACAGGGACCACGGCAGAATGCGTCGGATATCGTTCCCGATAGCGAACACCATCAAGAGCAGGAGAAGGGTCATTCCTACCCGCATCGCGTACTCTTGGAACCGCAAACTAAGTGGTCGACCGCGAAGAAGCTCAAGGGTGAAGAGGACTAAGTGTCCACCATCTAACACCGGGATCGGAAGAAGGTTCATCACTCCGAGCGTCACGTTCAGGAAGATCATCATCGAGATAATCGCGAGCCATCCCTCATTAGCGCTCTGCGCGGTCTGCTTGATAATCTCAATCGGTCCACCGATAGCTTTCTGCGGATTGATAAGTCCGGTGAGAAGACCTTTCAGGACCCTCAAGGTCTGCATGGAGAGGCCGACCACCTGCTTCTGGCCAGCGTTGAGAGCGCCCACAAATCCAACGTCTTCGTACTCCACATTTTTGAACGCGGGGGCGATACCTATTCGGTAGGTCGGTTTGTCACCTGCGGTACCCTCAAGGGCATCCAGTTCCGGATTGCTCGCTTGCGGATTAATAACGAGCTCGATCGTATCCGCGGCTGCCGTAGCGCCAACATCTCCCTGCGCTGGTCGTTCAACTTTAACACTAAGGGCCTTACCATCGGAGCCGCGAACGATCTTGATCAGCTCCTCATAGGTCTCAACCGTTTCACCATTAACGGTGAGGATACGGTCCCCTACCTTCATGCCCGAAACTTCAGCCGGCATGCCGGGGGAAACACCTCCGACCGTCACCGGACCATCAATCACCTTAGGGAGACCGATGGTGTAGTACATGCCGGACGCGAGAACCCACGCGAAGAGAAAGTTAAAAAGCGGGCCGGCGAGAACGATCGCTGCGCGGGGACCGTAAGGCTGTTTAAGGAACCAGCGAGACCTATCCTTGACCATCGCCTCCTGGATCGGGGTCAACTTCTCATCGCTCCCCTCAAGTGGCGAAGCTCCGGCCGCGGCCTGCTCAGCGACCTCCTTATCACTGCGGTTTGAGTCCCCGTTCACCATGGTCGGGTCATCCCCCGCCATGCGAACGAATCCACCGAGTGGAATCAGACGAATCGAGTACGTAGTTTCTCCAAACTGGAATCTCGTCAGAACACGACCGAA
>JAIXPR010000074.1 GCA_027486155.1 Pseudomonadota bacterium
GTACACCCTACCCTCTGAAAAGCACGAAAATCGGAGAGCTCTTGGGGCATTTCTTTGATGTATGTTGAGGCCTTGAAGCAATCGAGAGGCCTCCAACAAAGTAGGATGTACCCACGGCCATTAAGTTAAGCGCCAACCCGCCTAAAAGACGACCTTTCTGGCGAATTTTTGGAAGTGCAAACTCCTAGCGTTCGATTTTAACGATAATCGCTCTTTCTCTTTGATTCTCTCCGGACGGTACAAGGTGGGGCTGATTATAAACAATCGTCTGACGCGTTCCTCAAAGTCCGGTGGAGGATCAAACATAAGCATGATGATGGAGTCTTTGATGGCATGGAAGGAGATAGCTTTGTTCACCTGCTGTCGATGTCGTGTGTTCTTTGCGGCAAGCTCGCCATTTACTTCTGCAGATAAGATTGTCTCGAGACCACTTACAAATAGGGTCGAGAAGAAATCTTGCTTGATAGCTTCAACGGTTCTGCCCGTGAAGTTATCAACGGCAAGCCGACTCTTAATTGCTTGAAAGAACGTCTCGATTCTCCATCGCTTGTAGTAGAGCTTTTTAAAATCCCTGAGTGGGTATCGTTTCTGATCGAGAAGTGATGTGGCTAGCAATTCTACTTCACCATCAGCAAGGAGTATCTTGATAAACCTCAGGCGCAGACTCCTTGGCAGCTCTGCATCGTCATTAAAGTAATCCGGACGTTCAATCTCAGCTATGACATCCTTGCGTGTAGAATCGGTGATTAAATGATGATACTTCTCGTAGGTATTTTCTTTGATACGAACTATAAAATCAGCATTTTGTGCGCGTATTTGAGCAAAAAACGCGTATGAGACGAATCCTCTGTCGGCCATGAGAATATCGCCAGCTTCGAGGTTCTCAAGGTGCTGTTGTGATGCCACAATGTCATTTGTTCTTCCGGGATGAATACTTCCCGTCAGAGGGATCTCATTAAGCACATCATACAGGACAGAGACCTTTGACTCGACGCTATCAACCCCAACGGCCTGACGACCGTTCATGTATCGAACTGTGCCGAATGTCGCGATAAGCTCTTTGCTTGTTGGAAGACGGAGTGTTGACCCATCAATCGCTAGCAACCGATGCCCCTTGAAACGCTTGTGACCTTTGTCCTGGTACATGGGTTTTACCACGCACTCCTCCAGTAATTCTATGAACGCCGTATGCCGAAACTTCTGGCGAGCCTGGCTGAGCGCGCTAGCCGAGATGAAATCATCGGCCTCGCGGCACCACTCGTTCAGTACGCGTTGGAGGGACTTGACGCTTTTACGGAGAAGAAACTTAAGCACTGTCGTAAATGGGAGTTTGCGATGTCTGGTGAAACTGCACTCATCCTTTCGGTGTCTATGCAGGAATGTATCGGAAGCGGTAATCGACGTGAATGTTTTTAAAGTCGGCAGCATTTTTTTTATTCGCTGCTCGTCATCACGCTATTCTCTAAGTGACATAACGCTACGATATCACCAAACTTCTCGGCTAGATACTCCTTAACTTAATGGCCGTGAGGATGTACCTGAGGGTAGGACCAGAGAGAAGGGTTAGAAATAGCTTGAAGTCCCCGTGCCGGGAGATCAATTTGAGCGGTTTTTCCTTAAGCCCCACCCAAAGCCTACCGACCCTCCCTTGGTCTAGGTTTTCCGCGGGGCTTTATGACCAGCTCGTACCGTGCGCTCATTCTTTTGCTTGCAGGGATTTTAGTTTGTGTTTGTAGCGACACGGCTCGTGCCCAGTCAGCGCGCTCGCCTGTCGCAAAGCCACAAACCGTGGGTGGCATAGAAGTGACTATAAAGGGACCAGATGCCGCACGCTGGAGGATAGGTGGTGGCTCGTTCCTGCGGTCAGGGGAGAGAGAGAGGGACTTGCCTGCCAAAAAATCCTACAAGGTCACCTTCTCGGACGTAGCAGGTTTTATCACTCCGAAGTCGGTAACCGTTAAAGTAATCGCGAATAAAGTTTCACCCGTCCGGGTTGAGTACCGGGCCGCGCCGCCACAGCCTCCCGTGCAGCCACAGCCTCCCGTGCAGCCACAGCCTCCCGTGCAGCCACAGCCTCCCGTGCAGCCCCCCCTCAAGCTGACTGATATATACGAACCTGGAGCGAGCTATATGCGGTGCTTTCAGACTCACTTGGTGGCGCGAATCGCTGTACGTGACGGTTACAGACCTGACAGTAACAGCGACGGTGACGGATGGAAAAAAGTCCTGAACCCTAACGATGGTCTCACCTATGCGCAGCGCTCGTTTCCAATAAAAAATGAGGAATATTTAAAGAAAGCACATGAAGAAGTTGTTGAGATGGTTTCAAACGAAAACACCGACCTCTCACATGGAATAGAGCTTTATATTGCTGGCGAAAGGCATACGGCAAACGTTATCAGCAGTAACAACACATCAACGGATACAATTCAAATCAAGTATCGAGTCGATGAGATTCGGCACGAGGTGGAGCCAGGTAAGACTATGCCCGTTGATATCTGCAAAGTCGGGCTGGTTTATAAGAGATACGAATGGTCTTCGACGTTGAGATCGGATGGGGAGGGGGTTGTTGCGGGGACTAATCCATCTAGGCGCTACCTTAAAGTTACGCAGGAGTCTTCGAATTATTTCTACACGCCGCAGTGGGTGAAAGAGGTGAGGTGGGTGCCCGCCGGTTCGCAGCAGGGCGGTTTTGTTAATCGGGTCGCCTTTGTTGACACGACCACAAATCTCAGCAGAGAGGAGAGGTGCAAGCCGCAGAGTGGGAAGTTCTCGCCGCAAGTTCGCGAAGATATATCGGGCATCCTAAACCTCGCCAAGTCGGTAGGGGACACCACCAACTGTGGACTAGAAATTAACGTTCCCCCGCTATCCGCGCCTTTTTATAACATCGTCGCTCCGATCGAATCAGGCGATTACAAAGGTATTGTCGAGGGTGACAAAGCCGCCACCATCCGCAATTCAGATTCTAGCTACCCAGTCTTGCTTGAAACTGATCCGAACAAGTTTTTTGTCCAGGTTCCCGCGGTGGGAGAGGTCAGAGAGCCCTATATCTCTTTCGACACCCTAAGGCCGAATTTGCCTGTCCCTCCCGAATTCAGCAAAGATGAAACTATCGAATTCAAGACGATGTTCGAGAGCAGCGCTTTCGGCCAGCCACACCACTTCCATATAGAGGACGCACAGGGACGGGTCGTCACGAGTGATATTGCCCGGATTAATGAACATGAAGCCAAGCACGATCCTTGGTATCCAGACTTTATTAAGAAAGACGGCACAGTGCGGTTCTCGGTGTTTAAGGCGGGTGTCTACAAGCTAAGGGCGTTCCTGACCGATGGGGTTGTTTCTTCAGCGGAAAAAGACATCAACGTGGGAGAAGATGAGCGCACCAGGCGTCCAACAGCTACGCCAACAAATACCTTTACTCCAACAGCTACGCCAACAAATACCTTTACTCCAACAGCTACGCCTACATATACCTTTACTCCGACGGCTACGCCAACGGAGACACCGACCGCAACACCGACCAGCACTCCAACATTTACCCCGACCGCAACGTCAACAACCTCACAGAACCAGTCGTGTGGCGATGGGACCTCCACTACTACTATCGGTGCAGACTGGATAGGGAGAGAGACCGAGCGGCGCTGGCAATCTATAACCTCTTCCTCCGATGGAACAAAGCTGGCAGCCGTGGTGTATAGCGGTCGGATCTACACCTCCACAGATAGTGGGGTCTCGTGGACGCCTCGGGAGAGTGATCGAGGTTGGCGGTCTATCACATCCTCCTCCGATGGCAAAATGCTGGCGGCGGTAGTTTATTTCGGCCAGATCTACATCTCCAAAGATTATGGAGAAAATTGGGAACCTAAGGAGCAGAGGCGAATGTGGAATTCCATCACCTCATCCTCCGATGGCAAAATTCTTGCGGCAGGGGAGCTTGGAGGTCTTATCCATACCTCTATAGATGGTGGGGCTAACTGGACACCAGGGACGATTGACGGGGATTGGATGTCTATTACCTCATCTTCCGATGGCAAGATGCTAGCTGCGGTTATTGGCGGTGGCCGGATCTACACCTCCACAGATAGTGGGGTCTCGTGGAAGCCTCGGGAGAGTGATCGACAATGGTGGTCTATCACATCCTCCTCCGATGGCAAAATGCTGGCGGCGGTAGTTAATGGCGGCCAGATCTACACCTCCGTGGATTATGGAGCCAACTGGACACCTCGGGGGCCTACTCGGGACTGGATCTTTATCACCTCATCCTCTGATGGCGCAAATCTGGCAGCGGTAGTCAGTAACGGTCAGATCTACACCTCCGTGGATTATGGAGCCAACTGGACACCTCGGCAGAGTGACCGAGATTGGCAATCCCTCGCCTATTCCTCTGATGGTGCGAAACTGGCGGCGGTCGCGTGGGGCGGCCAGATCTACACCTCGGCGATTGAGCAGTGCGATGATGGTAACGCCACCCCTGGCGATGGTTGCAGCAATACCTGCGCCGTAGAAAGTGGGTACTCCTGCTCCGGAACCCCAAGCGTCTGCGCGATATCCAATACCCCCCCAGTTGCTAGTATCATTAGTCATGCAGACGGAGGGTTCTTCCCCGTTTGTGAGGCTGAGACTTGTGTGTTGAAGGTAACAGGAAGTGGTTCTGACAAAGAAGACGGAGTGATCCCATACAAGTTCTTCAGTTGGGAGGTAAAAGACAAATTTCACCAAGTTGAATCGGGGCGGGAGTCAATATTGATTTACTATGGACCAAACAGAAACATGCAGAAGACAGTGAAGCTCACCGTAAAGGATTCTAGCGGAGCGACCGATTCCAAAACGATTACAATTAATCCAAATAGTGCACCATCGAGCCCCTGAGGCCGATGGATACGAAGACCCTGAGGGGGAGGGCTACGAATCTTATATCAACTTCTCGGGGCCAGGAGATCTGCCGTGTAAGCCGCTCTTGGAAGCCCCACGCTGTTAGTACACCACGCTGTTAGTACCCACACTGTTAGTACACCCTACCCTCTGAAAAGCACGAAAATCGGAGAGCTCTTGGGGCATTTCTTTGATGTATGTTGAGGCCTTGAAGCAATCGAGAGGCCTCCAACAAAGTAGGATGTACCTGAGGGTAGGACCAGAGAGAAGGGTTAGAAATAGCTTGAAGTCCCCGTGCCGGGAGATCAATTTGAGCGGTTTTTCCTTAAGCCCCACCCAAAGCCTACCGATCTTCCCTAGGTCTAGGTTTTCCTAAAGGTCAGTGGCAGTAGCAAGTGATGGGACCGCTGCCGTCATGAAGGTCACTGTATGACGCTGTCTTCGAGGCAGCGACGTGCTCTTAGCGGGGAGGGAGAGGGATGGTCAGGTACAGGACGTTCAGAAGGGTTGCATGTTCGGCGATACTGTTCCTTGGGGGAATTAGCTGTGCTCATGCTGAGTTCTTACGTACTCATTCCTCAGGGGTGTATCAACACACGACAGGATCGACAAAGGTATTGGTTGGAGCGAAGGATTCGGTACAAGGAATCTTTATCCTCTCTGGAGCGCCGATTGCCCCACAGGAATTTACCTCAGAGAGTGAGCTGTCTTCGAATACTGATAACCTTTTTATCTCGTTCGATCCAACGGCACAGCCCCCGCGCTACTCGGAGGTAGTGATAAGGGACAAGCGGTACCAGATTCGTGGAAATCTGAAGATTCGCCTCGGATCCCATGCAACGGTAAGTATCGATAATAATAATCCATACCTCACTATCGTTGAGTCGGGGCGTATCCCGGAGGAGCCCGATCATATTCTGGGGTTCGCGGGAACTAACGAGGTTGTGCGTGGTTCAGGGGGCGTCGCGGCCGTGTTGGCGGCAAATCAACTTGATGACGTCGGGAGCGCGAGCATCCCTGTATTCCAGGTGGTAAAGGGTGAATTGTTCCTGAATGGGTCCCCGTTTACGGACGCGGCGGTAGGCGTTCCGGTACCCCTTAGCCACGAGTGTTTGAATGGATCGAGTGTCGTGCTTACCGAAGAAGAAGTGATGAATATGGAAGAGGAGCGCAATGAGGAGCTTCGGATGCGCTCTTTTCGAGAGGTCGTTGAGGGAGCTCAAGGGCGTGGACCACTGGCACGATATCTTATCCTAAAGAGCGATTCCTCCGCGGTCGTTTTGCTCGATGTGATCTCTAAGGGGGTCCGCGTGATGCGGGCGCAGACTCCACCGGCTATCCGCCAAAAGGTGTGTGTGCTTTCGAAGGTGCAGGTGAAGAGATGAGCGCGATGGACTCAAAAAGTCGATTGATGGTATCCAGCCCAATCGCACGCATGGTAGTGCTCGTGCTCCTCTTCGTCATTGTTGAGTCGATCGGATTCTATGCTCGATGGCCGCTTGCGGTTCGGCATGATAGGTATCTCCTCCAGGAAGCTGACGGGCGAAACTATAATTTGACCGTTGAGATGGCGAAGCGAGGCGATTTCACACCGCCAGACCTCTTGGAGCCTACGCTCGGGTTCTATCTTCGCCAGCCCATAGTGTGGGCAAGTTACTACATCTCACGAGCGAGGGGCGAGGTTACGACCCTTGAGGAGATTCAGACCAGAGACCCTTTCGGCCCTTCAGGCTTCGCGTTCGCGGTATCGCATCCGACCTTTCTTCTTTGGAATAGGATGTTCAGCGTTGGAGTGAGTCTGATAGTGGTCGCTCTCACCTTCGCGTTGAGCTTTCAGATCCTGAGAAGGTCGGGCTACGCGTTCGTGGCGGCGCTCATTCCAGCGCTTTCTCCTGAGCTCCTTCGAGCCTCGTACCTGATTGACGGTGAGACGCTAATGATAGCTCTCTGTCTAGCATCCACACTCGCCGGAGTGCGAGCGGTTACGACGGGATCTCGACCGGCTTTGATCTTCTGCGCGGTGCTTTCGGGGTTGGCTGGGTCGGCGGAGTATCGAGGCCTCTGGAGTATCGTTATTCCGATCTCTGTATGGGCTTTTGGAGATCGGTTATGGCCATCGCTTGTATACGCCTTAACCGGAACGCTTGTTGGTTTCGTCATAGGGAATCCCCATGGATTATTCCACTGGGAGGGGTTTGCCCAAGGCTTGGTCAACGATCAGATGTATGGATCGGGCGATGCTCTTTTCGATCTTAAACGCATTACTAACGTGAATAACGCGTCGCTGTTGCTCGGCTGGTTGGTTGAGGATGGCGTGGGCGTCGTAGCAGCTGGATTAGCCGCGGCGAGCTCGGTGTATTTTGTGAAGTGTTTTAACAAACGCCTAGCGGTGTTTCTCTCGTTTCCTATATTTTACCTTCTTTTGGCTATCGTGCGCGAAGTCAATTTCACCCGAACGGTGATGGTGTTGGTACCCTATCTGGCGGTGATGGCATCGTGTGGCCTTCATCGACTCTCATACGTGGCGGAACATCCGAGCGTCAAAGCGGGTGCGCCTCCATCGCTCACGGCGTTGATAGTAATTCAGCTCGGCATTATGTGCGTACTCATCGTGCGAGGAAATGACCGAGGA
The DNA here is from genome assembly GCA_027486155.1 of Pseudomonadota bacterium. Classification (GTDB taxonomy): domain Bacteria; phylum Bdellovibrionota_C; class UBA2361; order UBA2361; family OMII01; genus OMII01. The sequence goes on from JAIXPR010000074.1 coordinate 7,511, forward strand.
GATTCGCGAGATCTACTTCTCGAGTGGTTAAGGTCTGAGGCAGGTAAACAAGTCGACATCGCCGTAGCCGCTCCACTGCAGCTTGCGGAGTCCCGACTTTGGGGCGAGGGGGTCTTCGTACTAGATCCGACTACTGTTTCCACGGCGAAGTTAGTGCAGGATGGATACAGGTACTTTGTTACGGCGCCCGTGTATTCGCGGGCACCTGATTCAGATCTCGTCCGGCTCACTCGCAGGATTCCGGGTCGGCTCGAGAAAAAAGAGATCCCTGATTCTCCGGTGATCGATATCTACGCTCTACGGGATGAAGGTATCGACCTGGCCGCCCGTCGTTCACCAGCGACCCTCTTACTTCGCGTGGCTTCGACCCCTGACGCGTCATCATGTTCCGATCAAGGAAATGAGTTTTGTTGGGTTTCCGCTCGCCGGACCTCGATCATGTTGGACGAGCCTACGAAGGAGAGAGTTCGCGCAAGACTATCGGTTAGGTCTGCTTGGGATGATCAGCAGGTAGTGGTAACGACCCCGAAAGGCACGGAGCTCTATCGTGGCCTCATGAAGGCATCGGCTGAATGGAGCGAGGTAGCTTTTCCTCTACCGGCTGGCCTCGATAGCTTCAACCTGACCCTCTCTCTCGTTCGTCAACTTCACGCTACTAAGGACGGAGGCTCTACAAAACGGGCGGGGATAGCTATTCGACAGGTTAGGCTTGAGCCTCTCGGGGATGCCCCTCCTCACGGGCTATCTCACCTCCTAGGGGGATATCCTGAGGAGATACGTGGAACGGTTCTCGAGGCGCTCACCTTGGTGACAGAGGAGTTCTCCCCGGTCGAGCAGGATGTGCCAGCCGTGATCGGAGCGCCTGCGGAGGTACCGGAGGGTTCAATCTATGATGTCATCGACCAGGTCTCGGGTGAGCAGGCCGGTCATCCGGATCCAGCCCTTTCCTCTGGAGCTACGGCTTCAGAGGACGCTGCTCAGCGGTTGCAGAGTAGCGACGATATTCGCCGAGCGTTTCTAAACGCGATGGCCGCGTCGATGGCCGAAGATAGATAGGCGGTAGAGGTTGGAAACCACCCGGACCTCACGGGCGAGGCACATCTTGATGATCACGGTGGGGCGACGGAGCACTAGCAGGGTGGTCAAAAATGATCGCCTGTCGCGCATTTCGATAGTTTGACTGCAAGGTCGTCCAGGGAACAATTTTTCACCACCCTGCTAGTTGAGGTTTTGTTAGACCTCTTCACGCAGGTGAGCAAGCACCCTTTGCAGGAACTCCGTCAGGTGCACGGCGTCGCTCTCGGATGGAGGGTCAAAGAGGAGTGATCCCCCGCCAAGGCTTACCTGTCCCTCCTGGACCTTGAACGCGGTGCCGCATACCCAGACCCCTTCGCGAGGTCTGCGGCTCGTTGGATCGAGCCATTCCTTCGCCTCTGGATGGAGATGAGAGCCCTCTTCGTGGATAAGTTGCCAGTGCTGTCGTGAATATGGTCCCGTGCGGACTCCGAGTGAGACCAAAACTTTGTCACCGCTTATCGCCACAGCGACCTTTTTGTCTGAGCCATTCGTGTGGGCATCAAGAAGGTGTTTCTCGCCTACTAAGGTGGTTTTTGGATCGAGGTATGAGAGAACCGAGAGGCGAGAGACCTCCGGAAGGCATCCGAGTGGATCGCTCTGTCGGCTGTCTACGGAGAGTTCCCTGTTGTGTGGTCGTGGTTCAGCGGTAGGGTGGTTTGTCATAATCGACTCGTGAGTCTACGATTCGAGCATCCGAGGCGGTTCTGGGGCGAAGGGGTTACCGTACGAGACTGAACGTGGCAACGGCTTTACACTTCTCTTCTCTCGCTCTGCCACCTTGGATCCAGGGATCTGTATCTTTTGACCGATTGAGATCAAGTCGGCTTTTAAATTGTTTACCTGCTTTAGCTCTTCCACCGAACAGTGGTAGCGCTTCGCAAGCTGAAAGAGGGTATCGCCCTTTTGCACGATATGAACCACGGGCTTCTCGCGCTGAGGCTTAGTATCGCTCGTCGTGTCCTCCTTGGAATTCCTCTTGGTGTCCGCTACTGCCTTTTCCTTGCTCACCTCGGTGGTCGGAATTGCCGCGATCAGCCCCGGCTTGAACTCCTCCGCAATCTGCTTGAAAGCCGTAAAGGCTTTGAGCTTGCCCGCTTTCGAACAGGCGAGTTTCGTGGTCTCCATGAGCCTCCCCGCTGCTTCGGGATCCTTTGAGGCTATATACTCAATGACGATAGCCGCCTCTTTGAATCTTCGGTTGCGAAGCCCCTCCTGCGAGTGAGTATTAGCGACGAGCATCTGGAAAACCTTTTCATAGTTTCCGGCGAATATCTGGTCGCCGACGGTCCGTCGCCACTTCGAGTATACATCTGTGCCTGATACCTCGGTGAAGTTTTGTCCCATATTAAACGCCATGCTGCCGAAGGCGGTTTTCAGTTTATCCGGTAACTCGGAAAAATGCGGTGCGTTGGGTGCTCGATTGGTCTCGTAATGATCCGAGAATTGTCGCAGGATCTCGCCGAATACCTTTTGGTAGAGATGCTTCGAATCCTCCGATGTAATCGAAAGCGGATGAGCTTTGAGATATTTCTCAGCCGCGGCTCCTTGAAGTGTTTCCTTCATATACGGCGCAAGCTTCTCTACCAAAGCCGGTGAGACACCAATTGTAACGAATTGTTCTTTGGACCACTGTCCAAGGTCCACGCCGTTCGAGATAGTAATACCCGCGCTCGGATA
>JAIXPR010000412.1 GCA_027486155.1 Pseudomonadota bacterium
ATGGTGTGTTCTGGACCGGGTCTGAAGGTTATGGCTTTTGAGCGGGCGTATGATAATGCCTTTTCCTCATTACGAGTTCATCTCAAGCAGGCGGCAGCTCGGTTATCGCTTTCCATCGGCTCGTTTGTGGAGTTGGTTCTGCTCCTCGAGGGGGTGGACCCCGATATCCTCGCGCGGATACAGGAGTGCTTTGATTCCCTCGACGTTCAGATGCTTCAGGAGGTATTGCGCTCTCATAAAGCCACTCAGAAGATTATCGAGGAGTGCTACGATCTCGTGTATCCAGAGAGGACGTTTCGACATGCTCTGAAGGAGTTGAAGGTTGACCTCGATCTTATCAACGAGACGCTGCTGCATCTTGAAGGATACTGCTCTCATTCGGTCGCTCGTGAATTACGAGGATTGGTTGAGTCGCTCTCGGGAGAGCAACTCGCCGCGCGGGTCAATAAGGTGCTGACACCTCAATCCACAGATGGCATTAATGACCGCATCCCTCAGGATATCAACTGGATGGATGAGATGGTGTACCAGATCGGCCTTTCCTATCGGCGCCAGTTTGGCGAATCACTTGTACTGTCATGTCGTAAGAAGGGAGTAGCGAGCGACGCGTTAGAGGAGATCTCCGGACGAGTATACGGTCCTGAGGTCTCTTCATCCGCCCGAGAGCTTTTCAATCTGATTAAGTGCGCGAAGGAGGGAATCGAGGCGCCAGAGGGAGCGGAGTCTCGGATCTGCGGATACCTTGAGAGTCGTGGACCTAAATATCGCGAGCGTTTGATAGCCGCCTATCAGTCACACTGGGCGCATCATCCCGGATTCGGTGGGTTGCTGGACGATCTCACCAAGCACTTCAATGACTCCGCGTCGAAGAGAAAGATACTCGCCATGTTCCTGAGCACAAGTTCTGATCGCAAGGCAGCTCCTCCGCCTACTCCCGACATACATTAGTGGGGATAGTGATTGCTCACGTGGGGCGAAAGCGGATAAAAGGAAGACATGACACCTGATCTTCAACGGGAACACCTCGAACGGGCGCGCCGAGTAGGTGTGCGCAGCACCTTGGTGGGAATGGCGATAAACGCCGCGCTAGCCGTCATAAAAGGGATCGCTGGCGTGCTCGGCAATTCGTACGCGCTGATAGCGGACGCGATAGAGTCCGCCGCGGATGTGGTCACCAGCTTCGTGGTGTTACTCGGTGTTCGTATGGCTGGTAAACCGGCAGACGCGAATCATCCCTACGGTCATGGGAAATTTGAGCCCCTGGCGGCCGCGGTCGTTTCCCTGACCCTCTTGGGCGCGGCGGTGCTGATTACGGTTGAGAGCGTGCGGGAGATTCTGACCCCGCACCACGCTCCCGCGCCTTTCACGTTAGGAGTGCTCTTAGCCGTCATCGTGATCAAGGAAGTCCTTGCCCGATACGTTGGCGGGGCCGCGGATACTATAGGGAGCGTCGCGGTTAAATCAGATGCTTTTCATCACCGAGCCGACGCGATTACGAGTGGTGCGGCGTTTATCGGAATATCTATCGCCGTGTTTGGTGGGGAGGGCTTTGAGACAGCGGATGATGTCGCCGCTGTGGTCGCCGCCGTTGTCATCGGTATAAACGCGCTGATCCTTCTGCGGCCAGCGCTCTCGGAGCTCATCGATACCGCGCCCGCCCCTGAGATAGCGCAATCCATTCGCGACATCGCGCTCAAAGTCCCAGGAGTTCTTGGTACTCACAAGTGTGGGGTACGGAAAGTTGGGTTCGTATACTTTGTTGACCTCGATGTGCTGTGTGACCCGGATCAATCGATCCGCCACGGACATGAGGTCGCGCATAACGTTGGAGAGGCTATTCATAGTGCTCTTCCCGCAGTAGCCAAGGTACTGGTGCATGTTGAACCCGCCGACGACTTCGGACGACGTTCGAGGGATATGGTTATTTAGGAGACGGACTGAGTATGGGACTTCTGACCAATGTTTATGGTGGCACTACGTCAGCGGCGCCTGGGGACCAGGTGTCGGTGTTTGACAGGCCGGAGCTCTTCGGGGACCAGCTCGTTCCGTACCGGGGGAATGTAGTGCTTATCGTCAATACCGCCTCTCAATGTGGTTTCGCGCGGCAGTACGACGCCCTTGAGGCGCTGTATCAGAAATACGCGCCAAAGGGGCTCGTAGTGGTTGGATTTCCTAGTAACGACTTCTTAGGTCAGGAGCCAGGAAACGATCAGGAAATACAATCGACGTGTCGCCTCAACCACGGCGTGACCTTTCCGATCATGCCGAAGGCATCCGTAAAGGGGATGACAAAACAGCCCCTCTTCGAGTTTTTAACTGAGCACGGACCGGAAGATCTGCGTGGCAGTGTGAAGTGGAACTTTGAGAAATTTCTGCTCGACAGGGAAGGACACCTCATCGGCCGTTGGCGGTCGTATGTTTCGCCGGAATCGAAAAGTCTTGTTTCGGCGATTGAGGGGGTGTTGTAGGGGCGGGGCTCCCGTGAATGGGAGGGCGCGCATTCCCCCCGTCGCTTCGCTATGGGGGACAAGCCTGCGCGCCATGTGGTCGCGTACGGCGGATTCCTTTTGCGATGCGCGAGATTGTGGCGACCAGGAATGGTCGCCCTCCCACCGACCCGTGACACGGGAGGGCGGTCGTCCTCGACCGCCGGAATGCAGCATGTGGCGAAGGTCGTTTGTGATTGCTGTTAGTGTAGGGGCCTCGGGACCCCTACCACCTCTCGTCCGTCCCACCCGCCGCCTTGGCCGCGGCCTCTTTCTTCTTCTTCTCCTCATCTTTCTTGAGGCGGGTGTAATCGAGATAACTCAGATTGGCCTGTATGTTGTCGGTATTGCTGTAGACATACGCCAAGAAGAATTCGGTGATGGTCGCCTTTCGTACTTGCAACTCCTCGGCAAGGCGGAGGACGAGTGGCATTCGCGTCTTGTTCTCGCTTTCGAACGCCTCCCACCATTTTCGAGCGCTCCCTGTGGTGTTGTCCCAATCGAGGGTCTTCTTGACCTCCTCGAGCTTCTGAAGAACCTGAGCATCGCTCCACCCAGCGGTGTTGGTTATCCCGTTAGGTAAGGCGTTTCCGCCGCCCCCGCCCCCACCGCTGGCCGCTGGAGCCGAGCTTGGGTCGGGAAGGGTCTCTTTGTATTCGATCGGCGAGTCGCGGAGTTCAAGCTGATTGTCCTCGTTGAACTCAGTCATCCGTTTATGCATCTCGGGAATCTTATAGAATGGGATGAGATGCCCCTGGAATACGGGCGTTCCTGGCATGAAGAACGTACAGATGTTGTCGGCGGGCTTCCCGATCTCGTCCGGGGTGAGAACGGCGCGCTGTTGAACCTGCTCTTGCACGCTGTCGTTGCGGCTCGCGAAAACCTCGATTAATTTGCGGTTCACTCCCTCTGATTGAGTCTTAAATCGAATAGTCATTTGACCACTCTCTTTGGAAGCCCATTCGGAGTCTGTCAGATCGAGGTTGGGCATAAAGATTTTGGTACTGAAGCCGGCGAGCACTGAATCGGCGTCATCCGCGTAGTTCGCCTTGATCTGCGCCGTTGACTGAATGGCCGCGACGATACTTACGTTACGCGAGCGCAAGGTGTTGAGCTTAACGTGAATATCTGGGAGTCGACCGAGGGCGCTCGCGAACTCATCGATCACGATGCCGACGGGTCGTGGGAGCTTAACACCTTTATGTTGCTCGGCTCGTTTTGTGAGGAATCGAAGGATCTCCACCACGATTACGTTGGCCATCGGGCGAAGCATCTCGAGCTCTGACTCGCGAAGCTCCACGATGAAGAGAGTCGGTTTAGCGATAAGGTCCTCAATATCAAGCTCATCGGCGCTCGTGGTGGCGCGAATGGCTGGAAGGTCCCACGCGCCTAGACGCATACTCAATTCGGACATGATGGTATCGGCGTTTTGCGAGCCTGAGCGCGCCAGTTCGACGAAGGAGCGCGTATTTCGAATCGCGTGAGGATGCTGTTCAAGCCAATCACACAGATTCTTCATTCCCGATTGCACGAGTTCGTGGATTCGGGGCATCGAGAGTACCTCTTTTGGGTCATGAAGAAGTCCCACCATAATTCCGTTAAGGATCGAGAGCGCGTTGTTTCGGAAGAAGGGGCTGTCAGATTTCGCCTGGGGCTGGTCAGTCGCCATGATGATCGTGTTGGCGATCAATTTCGCGTCGGTGTCGTCCTCGATCTTGGCGAGAATATTCCAGCTCAGGGACCGGGCGAGGTCGAGGGGATTAAAGAGGAGGATGTTCTTAGTCGGATTGTACTTTCGCGTCATCGCCGCGAAGGTTTTCCACATATCGGGCTTCGAGTCGATAATGATACACGAGCGCTGCGGGTCCAGGCAGTCGTTGTAGATAATTGGGTGGATGAATTTAGTCGTCTTTCCGCTACCAGTTTTCGCGACAACAAGAACGTGACGATTTCTCTCTTCGACCGGGAGAACGAGCTTAGATTGGGCAAAGGCGGTGCCCTCTGAGCCGCGCAGCTCGCTAACGTAGAGGTAGGTTTCCCCCGGTTTTCCGCTCGACTTCGTCCAGTTGGCTATCTGCTGGGTCGTTGCGAGATCTCCCGAACCGAGCTCGTTCGTCTGAGAACGATTGGGGCGGCGATGCTTCTCCTTTAGCATGCTTCCCATCGACAGGTCGCCAAGGACGATACCGGTGGTTTTGTATCCGACCCAACTGTGTCTCGCTACTAACGCGAGGTACGCGAAGATGAGCACGAAGAGACTCTCTTCGATCACTGATCGCGTCGAGGCTGGAGCGATCAGGAGAGAGACAAGTGGCTCAATAATCGGAATAGGATGTAGGGGATTGGCGCTCGGAGTCCGCAGAGATTCCTGCAAGTGCTGCATGGTGCCGATGACCCACTCCGGTCTCCCGTAGTGCGCGCTTTCAGCGGCGAGAAATAACACGCCGAGTATTCCGGGGATCATCGATTTCCCGAAGGTTGAATTTCCGGTAATGAGTAGTTGCGCGATGATGCCGGCGACTCCCGCGACACCGAGCGTTCCGAGTCCAACGGCGGGGCTGAGTGAATAGAACCACTCAATAAATTGCAGAATTAAAATCTCTAGGGCCCGTAGCATTGCGTTAAAGCCTTCCCAAAAATCCCCTCTACCTTACGGTATGGGTGGTACCGCGAGCGGCGGCGCCTGCGGGGGTTACCCACCTCTAACCCGTTTAACTTTCAGTATAATCGGCAGACTGAACGGGATCCATGAATTGAATTCCTTAAATGCCTAAGTGTCTGAATATATGTAAGTATTTGACGACTGTCAGGATTAGACCCGTTCGACGATCGTCGCTATTCCCATCCCGAGCCCGATGCACATCGTAATGAGCGCGTATCGTTGGCCGGTTCGTTCCAGCTCATCGACCGCCATGCCGATCAAGATCGCCCCTGTAGCGCCGAGAGGGTGACCTAACGAAATGCCTCCACCGTTCACGTTAACCTTCGTAGGGTCGATGCCGATCTCACGCATGGTGAGAAGTGGCACCGGCGCGAACGCTTCGTTGATCTCCCAGACATCGATCTGATGCGATTGTAATCCCGCCTTAGCGAGTGCCTGGCGAGTTGCCTCAATAGGACCGGTAAGCATCACTCGGGGTGGTGAACCAACAACGCTCTGAGCGACGATGCGTGCGCGTGGCTTGAGGGAGTGTTTCTTTATGGATTCCTCGCTCGCGATAAGGACCGCGGCTGCGCCGTCCACGATCGCGGAGGCGTTGCCCGCAGTGATAATCCCATCTTCCTTGAAAACAGGCTTTAAGCCTTGGAGTCCCGCAAGCGTTGTGTCCAATCTCGGATTGTCATCAACGTCGAGAGTTCGTTCTACACCCTGCTCGTCGACAAAGGGCACGGGTATGACGCTTCGCGTAAATCGACGCTCCTCTAGCGCTCGTTTCGCGTTGACTTGAGATAGGTAGGCGAATTCATCCGCGTCCTTTCGGGAGATAGCGAACTCTTGTGAGAGGATCTCCGCCGCAATGCCCTGCTGAACAAGGTCGGGATGGTGATGCTTGAGAAGGGGACTCTCCTCGCCACCGGCATCTGAAAACATCGGAACACGGGTCATATGCTCTAATCCACCCGCAACAACGAGATCGTAATGACCCGATTCAACACTGGCAGCCGCGAAGTTGACCGCTTGTTGCCCTGAACCACACAATCGATTGATGGTCGTTGCTGGGACTGAGATCGGCCAACCGGCTGCGAGTACGGCGGCTCTTCCGACGCACCATCCCTGCTCCTGTGTCTGGGTGACGCACCCAACAAGCACATCCTGTACTAATCCCGTGGATACCCCAGCTCGATTAACCACGGCGTTTAGAGGATAGGTGAGAAGGTCAACGGCGTGGACTTTGGAAAATTTTCCTTTTCTGCGGGCTCGAGGAGTTCGAACTGCGTCGACAATATACGCGGATGCCATAGGTCATTTTCCCTTTGAAGACACGTAGAACTACCCTAGCATGTTGGCTAGAGGAGCGCTCAAAGTTTTATGTATTATCGGGAGATGTACACATCAACACGTCGGTTGAGTTGTCGTCCCGCCGCGGTCGAGTTCGTGGCCACCGGCTTGGTCGCGCCGTGGCCTTTCGTCTCTATTTGAACGACCGGTATACCCATTGACGCTAGATACGCGCCGACCGTTTTAGCGCGCGTTTCGGCGAGAGATTCGTTGTACTTCGTGTTGCCAGTGTCATCGGTGTGCCCAGCTACGTGAACCTCGCGC
>JAIXPR010000320.1 GCA_027486155.1 Pseudomonadota bacterium
GTCGAACCCTCGGTAGATCCGGGGCATGCCGGACTGGCACTCCTCCCGGGTCAACTTCCCGTCACCATTTTTGTCTGCCGCTACAAAGCGTGATTTGAGGGTCGCGAGGGTATCGGGGTCGATATCAGCGCGGAGAGTACCGAGCGGGTAAAGTACACTGAGGAGCGCGAGCCCGCAGGCGAGGATCTTCTTTACGGTCATAGGTAGCCTCCAGACAAAAGAACTCCATAAGGGTAATGTCCATTTCGTTACAAGTCACTGGGGATTATTGAACCTTTCTCCCCCCTATTGATAGAGTGTACTCATACACCATGACCACCTTGAAGATCTTTACCAACGACGATATCTGGCGCGACACCGCAGAAAACCGCCGGTACGGGCACCTTGGAACCTGTGACCGTGAGGATCCATCGATTCGCTATGATAAGCCAGGAAAGACATCCCCCCTTCTCGCCGTTGCCCAGGAACTAGTTACGAGTACCCACCGTGACGGTAATGAACCACGAATAAAACTCTCTACCTCTCACCGAAAACCTGAGCAACGACTCCTCCTTCAGGGCCACACACAAGAGTACCTTGATCGACTTGAGTCCGCTTCGATGGTCGCCAAGGAACGAGTCGACCGGGGGGGCGTAGCGATCGTGCCTTTTGGCAAGGAAGCGGACGTAAGCCCCGGAACCTATCAAGCGGCGTTAAGCTCAGTGGGCGCGGCGCTTGATGCGGTTGACAGCGTGCATACACACCCTCACACAACCGCCTTCGCTCTGGTCTGGCCCCCGGGGCACCACGCGGAACCTGATCAGGCGATGGGGTTCTGTTACCTCTCAACCGCGGCGCTTGCGGCGATCTACGCGCGAGATCGCTCACCCAGAGCCACAACGAACCGCACGAGTCGCGTGGCATTGATAGACATCGATCATCATCGAGGAAACGGCAGCGCCGCCGTGCTGGCGAACCAACCAGATATTCTGTTGATCGATCAGGTCTACCGCTCGCCGTATGACGACACAGCCAGACGCTATACGGATGGAATCTTCGATCCTTCAACGGGTCTCTACGCGGGAGCGGGCAAGGAGTACCCCTATACTCGGGACGATACCTCGATCGGTGCGCGCGCCCATCCCGTTATCCAGGCCCAAAACATACTGCACGTTGAGCATGAGGGGTTTCAGAGCGCTGAAACGTTGATTACGAAATTCGTAGACCATGCGCTCCCGCGGTTGATTGAGTTTCAACCTGACCTCGTCATCTGGTCGGTCGGTCTCGACTCCGCGGTTGGCGATCCCCTCGGAGGACTGGGGATGACACCCGATGCCTTCTACACCTTAGTTAAGGGGTGCCGACTCGCTCTACCGAACGCGCGACACTGCGGCATCCTTGAGGGTGGATACGAGCCGGTTATCAGCGCGCCCTGTCTACGAACAACCCTTCTCGGATTCTCCGAGGATGAGGAGGAAGTCTCAGTTGCGTCGTTCGAACGGTACGCTCACCGGTTTGTGAAAGCATAACGAAGCTGTAGACGTCGAGAGAGCGCGCGGTGAGAGCACCTGCGTCTCTGTCGTCTGCCACACTCACGTGAACGTTCACGGTATGAGGGGCCCAAACACTGAGCCTACTTTTTTCGCCCAGGAACCATACACCCTATCCGAGCTATCTCGACGCGCGGCAACTGCCCACTTTCCCACAACGATCGCGCCTTTTCACACGATGGCAATTCAGAAGTCGAGGCGCACTCAGCCGCCAACAAGGCCAACGCGTTGGCGAGGCGCTCATGCCCTATCCTGATGAGTGTCGAGGTCGATGTTCGTTGTTGTGCGATCTCTTCCGCTTTCTCTCGCAATTTGTCGACTGCGCGTGGAAGGGATAGGTCCGCGGGAAGGGATATAGGCTTTTGAATCATCGACATCATAGAGGCATGGTCCTTCTGAGGTGAGAGATGAGTGTAGCGCTCCTTCCAAGGCTTACTCAACCTCGGGCAACCCGTGTATCGCTCGCCGCTCTAACCAAGCCGCTCGACATGAAAAAGCCCCAACGAAACGGAGAGTTTCGTTGGGGCCCTTTCGACACTGGTTTGTTTAATTACGCTGCCTTCGCGGTGATAAGTCGCTCAGCGCGGCTTACCTTCGAACGAGGACGACGGCGGTGAATCGGGCGACGGCTCACGAGCTTGAGCTTCACCTCGTCCTCACCCTCATCATCAAAGGAGGGCTTCTTCCCGAGGTCGATATCGCTCATCGAGCTGCTTAACTCATTGTAAAGGGTCTCAAGAGCTTTCTTCTTCACTCGCGAGATGTGGCAGCGGCTGTATCCAAGGGTGGCCGCGATATCCATGATCTGCTGCTCTTGAAGGAATATGCGCTTGATGATCTCTCGCTCGAGGGGATCAAGCTTATCGCACGCTAACGAGCTCTGGCTGTGAAGCTCCTTACGCCACAACATCTCGTCTGGAAGGGGCGCGTCCTGGCTTGCGACTGCGTCTGCGACCTCCGCGGAGTTCAAGGCACGGAACTGATGTCCGAAGAGATGGTCAGGTTCGCCAGTAGGGGCCTCGATCTCGTCGGCATTGAATACGGGGATGCTGTTAGCTGAGGCCGCGCTCGTTACCGCACGCACCAAGTTACCCTTGAGGTGGTAGAACAGGAAGGTCATGAAGCTTGCGCCCTTGGCTGGATCAAATCGCTTCACAGCTTCACAGAGGGAGAGATCTACGATCGAATCAACCTCGTCGAGATCCATTCGCGCGTGCCAACGGCGAAGGATGCTACGACCGAGCTTACGGGCTTTAAGACGATACTTCACGATGAGAGCTTCCTGTTGATACGGTGTCGGCGGAGCTGTCACGGCCTTTCGAGCGGATGAGAGCTTAATCACTTTGGCGCCCTTCTGAGCTGCCATCTTGGCGGCACGCGCGGCGATTGCGGCGCTCTTTCCCTTCCCCTTTACTGATTGTTCTGTTGCTACAGTCATGGTGGTTTGCCCTTGTAAAGTGTTCGAAAAACTCTCAAAACCCGCACCGGACTTCCCGGCAGGTACCCCCTCATCACCTCGAAGGGGGCCTTTGCTTCAGAAAAAGATAAGAAACTCACAACAATCTGTATTTACTCGCTTTTCAGGCCCAAAAAAGACTACTTACCCTCCCCTCACAACCTGCCGATACTACCCTACGGGGAGTTGGGGCCCGTGTTGGCCCCTCATGAATACACGTGGAAAAAGCAGAATCTGAATCTCAGCGCCTCTCAGAGGAGGAGGCAAACAACCTCGTGGTAGAACACCATGGCTGGGCAGAGAGCATCGCTCGCTCCGTTGCCCGAGCGTGGAACCTCGATTGGAGGCTCGATGGGCTCGATGGCGCAGCCATGGAGGCCCTGATCTTCTGCTCTCGAAGATTTGATCCCAACCGTGGGATCCCTTTCAAAGGATATGCCCGTAGACGAATTCACGAAGCGTCCACCGACGCCGCCCGAAAATCAAAGGGGTGGGCTCGAGCGTCGTCTAACCGTCCAGCCGCAGAGGTAAAAGCACGCGAGCTCTCCGTAGAGCTCTATGGCGTATTCCCCGAGCTCCGTGATGGTCAACTCCCGGTCTATGAATCCTCCGGAAACGATGATGCTGACGCGCGAGCAGCGATCAGAGAGCTCCTTATGGGAGCCAGCCTCGTCGCGACCAAAGAGGCGATCGCGAC
>JAIXPR010000397.1 GCA_027486155.1 Pseudomonadota bacterium
ACGACCCCGCGCTTCGGTGGCTAGTACCACGAGAGTGCAGTCGTAGCCGGGGGATCGCTCGGTATGTTCGCGGGCTCCCTCGACCCTATCAAGAAGGGTGAAGGTGGCGAGAAAGGAGTGTCTCACGTCGCCCGCCATCAAGGTGCCGCGCGTGGCGAGTGGAAGGTTTCCGTTTGACTCGCCACGCGCGGCGGCTTCGAGCGGGGCGGTATCGAAAGCCGATTATATGTCAGAGCTTATAGAGGGAACCTGTTGTTCGGCTTCCGCTCAGTAACCTACAGTGGGTTCAATCCGCTCGGGGAGATCGTTGGTCAGCTCCAGATGAGCTTTGAATTCGACGAACGGAGATGGGGCCGCGGGAGAAAATCACTTTTTGCGTTGTAGCCGCAAAGGAAGAAGTAATAACACCTTCACGTACTGCTAGAGCCTCAGCACTCATAGCAGCTGGGGTGTACATAATGAGATACCCGGCGCTTTTGCTCATCAGAGCATTTACGGCCTCCTGAGACATGGTATCAAGCGCCAAGATCGTTCGGCTCTCGTCGGCCACGAAGTATCTCACCGCGTCGACAGACCATGAGGGTGATACAAAGATAGGGTCCGGCGACTCGGCTACAATTCTTGAGATCTCGCTCCATGGCTCACGAGGATGAAAAGCCTCTCTTTGATAGAACCTGACCCCACTGCTCACACAGAACACCATGAGGATACCGACAACGATCCGTCGCGCCCGCGATGACTCGATGGAATCAATAAAACAGGCCAAGCATGCGCATAATGGCACAATAGAGGGGAGAGCCGTTCGGGATACAAAGATAGGTGTCACCACGAGCGAATACGCAAGCACGGGAGCGAGATAGCCGAGAGTGGCAACGAGAGTGGGAGCAGCCGCGCGAGGACTTCCCTCAGTAAGATGATGAACAAAAAGGACAAAGAGCGCGAATGTTACTAGAGCGATGATAAGCGCGAGAGCAGGTGAGGCAAGTCGCAACGCCGCGATTGGCCATACAATCGATGGAATACCTAAAAGCTCAAATACAACCGAGGTCACAAGAGCCACCGAGGGTTGAGGCATGAACCACTCCCCCTCCCTCTTCGAGACCTCTGTCAGAAAACAGAAAATAAAAAACGCCCAGACCACCAAGGGAGGCAACAGAGAGAGCCCAATTCGACCTGAAAGGATAGACCGCACTCCAGTTCTGGCGACCATGTAAAGGACACAAGATACGGTAGCCAAGATACCTAGAACGTGAGTCGATGCACAGACCGTGAGGGATAAAGAGAGACAAACCCACATGCTTGCCCTCTTGGGATTCCTCAAGAGCTTCTCGGCGCATAGAAGAGACACTGAGAACGCGAACATGAGAAGTGGATAATCTCGTATCTCCTGAGAAAACGAGAGCGCCGCAGGTAAAAAACCGAAGATAAGGGCGCCCAAAAGGCCCGCCGAGGAGGAAAAGCAACTCAGCCAACCATACATGGCCACCATAGTACCAACGCTACAAATCATTGATAATACGCGGAGCCATTCAATCTCTGTGCTTACCATCATCCATCCCCTCAGAGCGACGAAGTAGAGTGGAGGATGATCGTAGTGCCTTAGGGACTCAAGAAATGGCGAGCCGGAGGCTACGGAAATTGAGCTGACTTCATCGATCCACGGCGTGCGCGAGAGACCTATGCACCTCAGTAGAATCGCCACCATAATGAGAGCGATCACAACTCTTCTCTCATTCAGAAACGACATTGGTAGGTAGACGCACTTCATGCGCCCTCGCCGATAAAGATTAAACCTAGGACATTCCCGACCGTTGGTTCAACGAGTTGAAATTCTTTCATCTACCACGCCCCCACGATATCCTATTCGAGAAGGCACGGAAGGCACCGAGTACCCTTTCTGCTATGTGACCGTTACGCATTTCCATATCGCTTCTGAATGTTAGCGACGCCCGATGACGGCTGTAAGCCCCTTAATGCGTCATACGAAGCTACCCAATTTGGAACTATTCGTCCCTTCTCGACCCTCTCTTAAGGAAGAGACGCTATTTTGCGACTTTTCTAAAACTGAGCCGGTCACATAAGGGATCGCTACCCTCCCACCCTCATCCAGTCTGATTACTGCCTATTACCGCGATTCCCCCATCGTTCTGAATCCTTGCGACGTAATCCGGTATTTTCTCGCTCAACACGAACGATTTGAGTGCTATCATCAACTCTCTCATGGAGCGCCTATGCAATTCGCCTCACTACCTAAACTTCAACCCGGAGACTCGGTCGGTATCGTGTCTCCATCCTTTGTGGCACCAGCGGTATTCCCGATGGAGTACGAGCTGGGGCTCTCTCGATTACGGGAGCAGTTCGGTCTCAATCCCGTTGAGCTTCCGCATGCCAAGGATCCGAATGCGACCCATCAACAGAAGATGGATGACCTCATTCAAGCGTTCTCTGACCCAACGATCAAAGCGGTTATCACCACGATTGGCGGAGATCACCAGATTGAGTACGCGCATAAGCTCCCTCCAGAGCCGTTTCGCGCGACCCCCAAACCGTTTTTTGGGTATAGCGATAACACCCATTTCAGCAACTTTCTCTTTCTTAACGGGATACCGTCCTTCTATGGCGGATGTATCTACACCGAGTACGCCATGCAGGGCGCTATGCACCCGATGACCGAGCGCTACGCCCGTACGGCTCTCTTTGAGCGAGGAAAGCAGGCGCTTGAGGCGAGCAGTGACTTCAACGATGAGGACCTTTCATGGGGAGTGAAAGAGAACCTCGACCGCCCCCGTCGGTATCAACCCAATGAGGGATGGCACTGGGACGGAGAACGGGATGCTCGCGGGTTTCTGTGGGGCGGTTGCCTTGAATCGATCGATGAAATGCTGCGACATGGACGCACGATGCCGAGCCTCTCGGATTTTGAGAGCATCGTCCTCTTCTTTGAGACGTGCGAGGAGATCTCACCGGCGTATTATGTTCGACGGGTACTGCGAGCACTCGGGGAACGAGGAATCCTCTCCCGTGTTCAGGGTGTGCTCGTTGGACGGCCGAAGGCGTGGTTCTTTGATAAGACTTATTCCGATGAGGTGAAGGTCGCCTACAAGGAGGCGCAACGGGACGCGGTGTTGCAGACCGTGCGAAGATACAATCCTACAGCGCCGATCGTTCAGAACGTGGACTTCGGGCACACGTCGCCGTCGCTCTGTCTTCCGTATGGTGGGGAGATCGAGATTGACTCGCAAGCGCGGGGCATGATGGCTTGGTATTAAGGCGTGGCTCATTGGGGCGGTAAACGCCGGAATATAGTAGACCCGAAGGTCTCTAGCCGTGCGTAACATTAAGGCGCGCAGGAATGCGCGCCCTCCCAGGTGCCGATTCGCACAGCGGGAGGGCGGTCATTCATGACCGCCGTGATGCGGAGCGTGGATAATCACCTTGCGCACATGTCACCACCCCGATAGGGCCCGTATCGTTCTGCCCTGTAGCTTTAGCGAAGGGGTACTGACGGGCCGGATATGCGCAGCATTACCAGATTGAATCGCGATGGATGTTGCGGACCGGTACGACGGTTGCGATTCCGGCCCGTCGGGAGACGGGCCCTCCGGAACAATGCACAACGTGGCGGTCAGGCATGACCGCCCTCCCGGAGCACGGCCTACATATTGTAGCGTGACTGCAGTCGTCCCGCGCATCGAGAATCTCCAAGGCCATGGTCACCATCCCGGAGGGTGCGGACCGGAACGACGGCCCCTCCGGAGAAAGGCGTAACTCAACGGTAGGGGGCCCTATCTCTTCTTCGCCTCAACGTACGACCTCAAGACGGCGTTCATCAGCGATTGATACCCTTTTCCAGTGGACCGGAACCACTCTAGAACATCCTGATCAACGCGCAACGATACCGCTTGCTTCGGCAGCGGAAGGTTCACGCGAGCGTTTCGCCAAAATGATGGACCGAGCTCAGCGATGTCGGAATAATCGATCGACATATCTTTTGAGGATGCCCGCTTTTTAGAGGAACGGTTTGACTTTGACATAAAATGTTTCACGCTCCCGTTTGTTTGCCCGCCGAGCAGAGATGAGTCGGATGCGGCCCCCTCGTTGGGTATGAGCAATAACAAGTACCGACCCACGAAGGGTCCGTCCGATCGTAATCCATCGTTCCTCGCCGTATACAAGTCGAGTATCGATCGCGCTCATCGAAGGCCCAGAGAATACCTCCGAAGCCTCGGTAAACCCCACCCCATGCTTCTCTCTGTTCACCTCATCTTTGGCGGGATCCCACTCAAACCCGTCCCTATCTATCATACACTTTGTATATACAACGATCAATCCGTTTCGTCCGCTCGGTGATTTCGAGGGCACACCTATGTATCGAGCAAAAACGGTACAAGGTGCTTCCAGGCTGACGTGGGATGCCCCCTTACCGTCTGCGCCCTCTTGGAGAGCAGGATGGCGTTATGAATCCGAGCTGGGAGTTGCCGGACTTAGGGCCGCACGAGAGAAAAAGGGGGCCAGATATCAAAGATACCCGCCCCCCGTGGTCGTTCGATGTTCCCTAACCTTTCACGCGAACTGACCTTGGGCTTGTGACCCAAAGTATGGAAGCACCCAGGATGAGCACAACCAAGTTCACGCTAAACATCGCCGTCCGTCCGAGTTCATCGATTCCGAGCCACCACGGCACCATGGCGGTGACGTAAAGAACAACTCGGAGAGCGTTACGGATGGACAACGCCGTTACCCGTACCGCGTCAGGGATCGCTTTGTTAATGGTGTCACTAAAAAGCGCTCCCGATACCGATCGAACCATCTGCTGCGGAAGCATCAGAAGCCACGCAAGGCCTCCGACAACGTAGACCAGTCCAAGGGTCGAACCGGCCAACCCGCAGATCAGCGTAAAAAAGATCACTACTGACCTGCGCGTATCCGTTATCCCTCTGAGGGTGAGCGCCGAGACTCCGGCCACCAGATTGAACAACGCGAATACGTATCCCGTCTGAGCGAGTTGAATGCCGCATTCAGCCAAGTACTCCGGATACATCCAGAGAAACGTTTGGTTGATACCGGCGACAAATCCCGGAGCTATCGCCATCCAGCGGATGTGCGAGGAACTCAAGACGATCGCTGAAACGGCTTCCCGCAACGTTCCACCTGATTCCTCCGCCTGAGTCGTAAGACCCTTTGGCGGCTCCACCAAGCCGAAACAGAGCACGAATCCCAAAACCTCAAGCACCGTACAGAACACGAATGGTGCCGTGAGACTGATCTCACTTAAGTGAGCACCTATCAGCGCGAAGATCGCCATCGAGACGAACGACGCGCCAACACTTGCCGTCCACCACCGCTGATGCGCGGTGTCTTGCCCAATCGCCACATTACTCCGAAACATCAGAGCTTCATCCGTTCCAGAGATAAGCGCGATACCGAGCGCCGCGACGAGTTCACCAAGCAGAAAGCCTCCGAATCCAGTTGCTACTGAATAGGTGAACGAGCCGAGGGTCAGGGCGACGAAGCCTAACTTTATCGTCCTAACCTTTCCGAAACGATCCGCGAATCGTCCGGTCGCGACCTCAAGCACAAGGAGTGCTATGGCGAAGAGGATCTCTAAGAGATAGAAGTCCCCCCTGCTCAAGCCCCTATCGTGCCAGAGCGCTGTGATTCCTGGAGTGCCCGCGGCGAACCCGGCGGCTAAGCACCGAGCCGCGACGAGCAGACTCCGATTCATTGCTAAACGTGTACTCGTATTCATGACTATTTTCCTTTCTAGTGTTTGAATTTTTTAACCTGCGGAACATCGCCCGCCGACGACGCGGCGGGGTCCTTGCGCTATCGAGGGGGCGGATACGAGTTCGCGAGAGCCCGTGAACGACCACTACCAGAGATATAAGGGGGAATTATTGGGGACCCGAGGAGCTACACCCTCGGCGAGCGAGTTACCGACTACGAATACTTCTACCCTTATGAACGTGTGTGGTGTGAGGGGTGCGATAGAGGGATGCACCCGCCGGCATCGCGACGGGGAAGATCCCAATACCGGACGTTTTCGCGACCCGACCGCGTGCGTCGATAATGCGCTCACGAAGGAGGCGCCCGAATCCGACGATGTGGTGGTCACGAAATAGACAGTTCATAAAAGCTCTCGAATAACTCGCTTGAGATTCGCGTAAATCTCAACGATGAGTACAGAGAGTATCACAGACACAAAGGCGCCTGGTGAAAATTCTGTATGGTACGGCGAGATCTGAATCCTTTGCGGGGGTCTCTTCGCGAGGAGAGCGAGGGGGACTCCATCAACTACGGTGAGAGATGCCCGTGTTCGTTAGAATTGGATGTGCGGGGGCGAGAGCGGACAGAATATCGCTAAAACCTACACATTCCCCTCACCTACTCCTCGTTGGATTGGTGTAAATCACATAAATGACTTACCCACTTTTCGGGTCGGTGGTACAAGATACAGGGTGGCTGGTCCTGGTCGCACACGAGGGCACGGCGGCTCCACTTTTTGGTGTATCGTATGAGTAGATCTCCACAAACCGCATCTCCGTCGAACGGAGGAACTCCGAATGCTAGAAGCTCTCGATTCCGAGCCTCTGAACCTGGCTCCGCCTTTCACTCCGCCGGTGACGCTGAGGCGGTGCAGTACCTCATTAATCACTCTATTAAACTCGATCTCTTAACGCCCGATCAGGAGCGCCTTCTCGCCCGTCAACGAATCGAGGCCGATCAAGAGATCGCTCTCATCGAGAAAACGTTAGCGGAGAACAAACCACGCAAGGGCTCGCGGCTCTACGAGAAGCTCCAAGACTCACTTGAAAAAGCGAGAGGCCTCAAGGATAACGCCGTCTGCGCCTTCATGGAGCGCAATATTCGCCTTGCGATAAAGATCGCGGGAGACATGGCATTCCTTCCGACCCCGCTTGAGAATCGCGTTTCATCAGCACTTGAGGGATTGCGGGAGGCCGCGCTTCGTTTTGACCCCGATAAAGGGGGAAAGTTCTCGACCTATGCGGGGTTTTGGGTCCGGCAACGTATGTTTCGTGATAGCTCTAACGAGGGCCGCACGATTCGATTATCGGTAAATATGATTCAGCGGCTCTCTAAGGTTTCCCGTGCGGAAACAGAGCTGCATATGGTCTATGGCCGCGCCGCCACGGATGAGGAGCTAGGAGAGCACCTCGCATTAAATGCGAAACAGATGCGGGCAATCCGATTGGCGCAAGAAACGATGTCGATATCATTTGAGCCCCATTCGGACGACCCCGATGCGCAGCACCTTGAAGAGACCCTCGCCGATCCTAACGCCGTCATACCCGGAAGCTCGGAGCTCTCATCAGATCGTGTTGAACTCCTTCGCCGTGGCCTCAACGTGCTTGATAAGCGCGAGCGAGCCATCATCTCCGCTCGTTTTGGTCTGAACAACAAAGGCGAGACCTTTACCCTTGAGGCGGTCGGAGAAAAGTTCGGAGTCACGAGGGAACGAATTCGTCAGCTTGAGAACATCGCGCTGAGGAAGCTTAAGAAAGCCTTCGAGCAGGGGGATACCCCGAATTTGGTACTCAAGGAGATCAGAGAGCAAGCTAAATCCAAGGAGGATTGTTAGGCGGTAGTGGGCGTTCTCTTTACGGGGACCTATGCGCCCATCACCTGCAACGCCGACTCAAGAAGGCGTCCCTCAAGATGTCTCAAGGAGCTCTCACCTTGAAGGACCTCCCCATCCACCTCAATCAGCACATCGAAATCTCCATTAGGGATAAACACAGTCACCGGACCTGGACGTTTACGATCGGGGTTCATGCGCCTGAACAGCAGCTTTGAGATCGCCTTCCCGTGCGGAGTAACTCCAAACATATCCTGAAGCCACAACGGTTGCTTACTGAGCGCGTAATCAAGTGACGCGGCGAGTGAGTCCCCGTGACCATCGATGGCGGCCGCCACATCCCCGTTTGCGTGCCCATTTCGGCAAGCGTCGGAGATGATCGCTTGTCGGGTTAGCAGCACTGACACCGCCCGCACCCCTGAGCTCCACCGAAAGGTCCCCGCCTGAGGGGGCGCAGTAGTTCCTCGGACCGATACCAACCGTCTGCCTAAGAGCGGATGCGAGAACATGGTCTGATTGAGAGCTACCGTAGACTGCGTAGTGACGAAGCTAAGGATCATCTTAATCATGTATCGACTCCAGGAACGTTAGAACCACAAAGGCGGTTTCCTTTGCCGAATCGAATTCAGACTTCTTTCAGGTGAAACCTCAAATGGAAGTGAGAAAAACCAAAATCGGAGGGAATGTGTCGTATGAATTTACAGAAGGGCCCCGAAACAGGGGCCCTTGCGAGCCGCCTGTCGGGGTACTTGGGCGATTTGAGGAGAGAATTGCGTTTACATTACATAAATTCGCCCTCCGCAGGCGTAGTACGAGGTAGTGCGAGGGCAGCGCAGGTAGCTTTTTGGCGCTAAACACCTCTTAGCCAGTGAAGAGTTCGGAGATTCTGAACCACTTTCTGAATGTTGGCGGTGGTCTGGAGGCGGCATCAGCGGATACGGTCACGAGCCTCGGCTCGGCGACCCACGGTCTAGGATATCCCTCAAGGGCGGATTACACTACGTAAGGACAGACTTCGGGAGACGCTCGCCCGATTAACAGCGGCGAAAGGAAGGCGCGCTTTATGTATCACGCAGGAACCTGTCAAATCAGAAAAGCGACCGAGGAGGACCTATCCTCGCTCCTACGCATCACAAGCCACTCCAGAGAGCGAGCGACCACACATATCCAAGGTATTTTTTCTGTTGAGAGAAGGCAACAAGCCCAACTCCAAGTTCTACGAGAAGCCTTAGCCGCCAAGGATACCGCTTTCTTTATCGCGAACGAACTCCATAACGAGCCAAGCGCCGTGCTCTGGTGCCGCCACGTGGAGAGTGTCCCGCCGGTCTATCAGCCGGGGCGTTCAGCGCTCTCTATCAAAACATTCTGTACCTCCGAAGACGCGATGGCACAGGCTGGCCCTCCTCTGCTCGATGCGGCCATTGAATGGGCTAAAAGCGTCAGCGCAACAGGTCAAATATTTGTAAGTTTAATAACGTGGACACTCGATACAGCGATGCATGAGGTTAGAGATAACTTTCACAAGAGTTCAACGCTCCTTGGGAATGAGCGCTATCGTGAGCTGTTTAAAGTAGACGGCGAGGATGCGCGCATGCGACCTGCAACCGCGTGGTATTTCGCTCGGTCGCAAGATATCTTGTCTGCGCTCCGTCAGGGGGGATTTCCGTCCACAACGGTCCGTCGAGCTACGAAGAGCGATCTACCTCGCATGGTGGAACTGTCGCGCCAGAAACGTCATGATTATGCCCGATATCAACCGGTCTTCTGGCGACCAGCCGAAGACGCCGAGGCGAAACAATTAGATTTCTTCAGATGGCTTATACAGCAGGATGCCCCGCTACTCTTTGTATCCGAAGAGTCTGATACATCACTTAATGGATTTGTTATCGCCCTGAACATGGAGCGTTTACCATTGAGCGATCCAGCGCTCAGTCTAGTTAATGGACTGCACATCGATGACTTCACCATAGCCAACGATGAACTGTGGTCTACCGCAGGCAGAGAACTCCTGTTGGCCGCCGTATCGGCACATCAGAGCCGAGTGGGAGCTGACAGTGTCGTTAACGTGATAAGCGGGGTTCATAACCAACCAAAACGAAAGCTCCTCGGATCGGACGCCAATATGCGCTCTCTGTTCACGTGGGACATTCTGCCGGCGGGGAACCTCTACAAGGAGTGAGATACGCGAGCTTTGTAAGAGCCCCAGCTGCAAAATGCGGGGCTCGGGATTACTTGATACCTATCCTAGGCTCTAGTGTCGCGTGCTAGAAAGCAGGGGGGGCAGATGCGTAAATAAGGACAGCTCGCTTAATCACGAAAACGCTCCGACGGAACATTGGTACTTTTCTTGTAACTCACGGGCAATCAATAGTGCCTACAGACTTGAGCAATCATGTCTGCTCTACATACAAATTAACCTCGTTATAGAGATTTTAGAAAGTGCCATGTACCAGTAGTGCGGCTCTTTTCTCATTTCGAACGGGCAATTCAAGGAGCAGGACCGATGACTCTTCGAACGCAACCAGCAGTCGTCGTTGAGAAATCTGGGCAATCGAGACAAGATCTGACTTCCCTGCTAACCTGAATTCAAATCGAGCAGCGAGAGTACACTCCTCCTGCAGGCGTCGACCGAGTCGCGTGCCCCCGTTCTCCGGTTTAGTCCTGACTGGTTTGTTACGCGCTGTAGGTTCCAAGGCACTTCTATCCGATAGGCTACCGCGTGTTATGATTTTTTTCAGACTTATCGTAGCTCGGCGAGCACAAAAAAATTCGCAACGAATATCTAATTGAATAGATTAGATAATCAACTACAGTGATTCCTCTAGCCTCCGGTTAGCCGGTCCTTTACTATCATTCTATGCAGTCCCTTTCCCCAGCGACCATGGTAGTTTTTCAGGCCTCATTGACCCAGGGACACCTAACCGCTGCGGAGCTGGCCAACCAGCTTGGCTTACGCCCTCATACGGTGCGTCGTGCACTCGACACGCTCAAGGAGAAGCAAATTCTTAAGGGAATTCGACCCTATGTGAAT
>JAIXPR010000033.1 GCA_027486155.1 Pseudomonadota bacterium
GCAGCTCTTGCGGTTAACCTCCTCCTTCTCATCCAGTTTCCCGTGCTCCACTCCCTGATGCTTAAACCATCGGGCCGCGCTTTTTTAAGTCGACTCGTTCCCGGAGAGATCGGTAAGCACCTCGTCACCACCACCTACGTCATCGCGGCCTCCGCCCAACTGATCGTACTTTTTACGCTGTGGGTTACTATCGGAACCTCTGAGTGGCGACCGTCAGGGACTCTCAGCGTGGCATGGAACGGGCTCTACGGATTAAGCTGGATCCTCCTAGCAGTCGCGATGACGAACGCGGGACTCGGCACGCAGATGGGATTCTTAGGATGGACCTCTGTGTACCGAGGGGAGAAGCCCATCTACAAGCCGTTTCCACAACACGGTCTCTATAGGATTTGTCGACACCCGGTCTACTTCGCGATGATCCTTGTCTCCATCACCGGGCCTGTGTGGAATATCGACCACCTCATTATCGCATCGGTGTTTGTACCGTACTGCCTCATCGGACCGGTCATGAAGGAACGACGATTTATGCGCGCCTTCGGCGCCTCCTTCTCGCACCACATGAGGGAGATACCCTTCTTCCCAACTCCGTTGTCATGTTGGAAAGCCCTACGACGGCGTTAGAGGCTAGCTGCTCTGATCTTGAGAGACTCGGCTTCCCCACCCGCTGTCCGGACGAAGAACACAGCGTTCTTCTTCATGCGCTTGGTAGAAGTTACGTGGGAGAAACGTCCGGCAGCGTTCGTGGTCAGCACGACCTTTTTTGAGCCGATCATCAAGGTAATTCGCGCGCCAGCGATACGTTCACCACGACGCGATACGAGCTGACCGGCGAACGCGAAGGTTCGTCGACTTTTCGTCACCGCAAGGGAAAGCTTTGAATTAAATAAACTTGGCGCCATCGCCTTCAGCTCAAGGCAGCTTCCGAAGTTCAGCAGATGGTCGTTGATCTGATCGATGCTCGTTTTAGAGAAGGAAGACCCAACTATAATATTTGGCGCCATGAGGCTTCGCGCCTCCCAACCAACCAAATCGTGACGGGCTCCAAGATTGTGACCGATTTCATGCGCGAAATAGTACGGCGCTCCTCCCGCCTTTGTATCTTGCGTAAGTCCATAGGCGTACTTGGGCTGGTAGCAAACGGTACCAACGTACGCGATGCCAACGGTGCTCTCATCGAGATCCTTCCCCGTGAAGAGGTGCTTGATATCAACATCCTCATCAAAGGTGTCCGATTTGATACCCATCACAACGGCGTTCTCCGAGCTTGCGGCGAATGCCCTGAGAAGTCGCGCCGGGTCGGTCTCAGGGATCGAGAGCGCTCCGATATCCGCGTACACATGTTGCTTTACAATCTGGAATCGAATCCCTAATTGTCGCTCGAAGAGCGCCTCAGCGGTGTTCACAATACCAGCGATGTGCGCGTTGGTATTCTCGCCGTATTTCGCGTACAGAGCAGGGTCGCCAACCGTACTTAGGGTAAGTACGTGGTACATCTTTTTACGGGGGAGGCCCGCGTTGAGAGGCTCAATCGTTGTTGCGTGAATAGCTGGCTCCCCGTGAGCGTGTTTATCTCCACAGGTCCTGTTGTGGAATACCGCGGAAGGCGCGCTGGCGACTCGAACGGTAGTAGCGCCCTCCGTTACAACCGGAGCCGTAAGTGTAAAAACCCTTTGACGAGACGCTCGGCTGCCCCGTTGACGTCCCGGGAAGGAGAGCACAATATTCTTGCCGACCACTGAGGCCGCGGCGGGATACCGAACACCTCGAATTGAAACCTCGCCTTGGTAGAGCTCAAGGTTCGGCGCCTGGACATAATCACGCCCCTCTTTCGAGATCGTGGAGGTCCAATTAACGGCCTTACGAACATGGAGCGAGACGCGGACAGTACCCTCAGTGTGGAGTCGTGTAGTGAAGGTGATAGTGGGAATCGCTCCTGCGGTATAGCCGTTCGCCACAGAGGTAACAGGTGAGCGGTTGCGCTTAGAGAGCTTTTTCATCGCCGTTGTTCGAAAAGGCGTCACCCCCTCGGCATGAGCACCATGCGAGAGAACAAGAGCAACAAGTAACGCCTTCACGAACTTCATGTCCCCTTATCGAGGACGAGGCTCACTCTGCATCCACGGAACTCTCAAACATCAATCAAATTCAATTAGATACGAGAAACTCGTAGAGCGAACTATGAACTAATACTGCCAGATACGTAGCGATACATATCCGTTAAGGCTCTCTCTACGTCACGACCGAACCGCATCAGCAACTACGCGCTAGCTCCAGTTCAACGACACTGCCCCGAACTTTAAAATATCTGCCGCACAACCCAACCCGCCCCTCGAAACGGGAACGCGACAATATCCGCGAGAACCACGACGACGGCGCTATTCTGCGGTTCTTCGCGCGCCTCATCATTGCTGGAGGTGTCATACATCTGGTGGCCAACTGTAGCCTCCGGGGTTTGCGAGGCTTCAGCGGCTTGCCGCTCGCGAGCCAACTCGTGCTCCCACGGCTCGGTCGGATTAACAATGATTGGTTGGGTGGGGGCGCATCCCGCGAGCAGAGTGGCACCAGCGGTGAACACACCGTGAACGAGTCTCTTTTCCCCTGTGAGATGAACTCTTCGCATCTGGTCGCCTCATAAGGACACCAACTCCTTCTAGGCTACTCGCGTTCCACCGCAGACTGCCTGGTCACGGTCATTACTCACCAAGGAGAGACGGCCTCTACTCATATCGGAGCGCGTCGAGGATCTCGATACGAGAGGCTCTCCAGGCTGGTACCACACCGAACACAACTCCTACGACAAACGCGACGAGGAACGCGGGAGCGATAATCCAGAGCGGCGCGCGCATGTCGAAGGAGGGGAACGCGAGGTAGAGGCCGACGGTGATAATCACCGCTCCTCCCACACCTACGGCGCCACCAAGAACAGAGAGCGCGACCGCCTCAGCTAGGAGTTGTTTTAAGATATCGACACGGCGAGCTCCCACCGCTCGACGGATACCGATCTCTTGAGTTCGCTCGACCACCGTGACCCACATGATGTTCATGATCCCAATGCCACCCACAAGCATCGAGATAGCGGCGATAGCGGCCAGAACGTAGGTCAACATGTTGAGGATGGTATTCATACTTTCCATCATCGACACCTGCGTGAGCACCGTGAAGTCCTCCTCTCCGTCCCGCCGCTCTTTGAGGATCTCAGAGATCTCTGCCACCGCGTCATCAACCCCCACCCGAGAGGAAGCCTTGGCTCTTATCCCGAAGAGCTTATCATCGTTGAAAAGCTTCAGCGCCGCTTCGGTAGGGATAAAGCCGAGCTCATCGAAATCGAGACCGAGCTTGTTGCCCATCGGTTGAAGCACGCCAATGATTCGAAACTCGCTTTCGTTGAGCTTAACGGTCTGGCCGATCGGGTCCGCGTCTCCAAAAAGCTCGTTCACGACGTTGCGTCCGAGAACCACCACACGACGACCGTACTCATCCTCCTCTCGCGTGAAATATTGTCCTCGTCCGATAGGCACCGAGAGAATGAAGGGAAACTGCTCATTCGTGCCGAAGACGGTGATATTACTTATCGCGTCCTCAAATCTAACGGTTACCGTTCCCAGCACCAGCCCCGAGACCGCCTCAACATTCAGCGCTCGCTTCTCGATCGCCATAACATCAGCGGTTGTCATCTTGCGCTGTGCCGCCCCCACTGGGGGCCCCATATGTGTTTTTTTATCGGACTTGCCGGGCTGAACCACTATCAGGTTAGTTCCTAGGCCCTCGAACTCGCTCGTCACGTAATTTTTGGCGCCCTGTCCCAACGAAACGAGGAGTACGATCGCCCCCACTCCGATCACCATACCGAGGATAGTCAGGGCAGTTCGCAACTTTTGCGCCAATAATGATTCCAGCCCTAGCCGAACGATCTCTCTAAATCCCACGTCGGTCCTCCACCAAGGCGCCGTCCCTGAGGATCAATTGCCTGCGCGCACGTTCAGCGATCGATGGATCATGCGTAACCATCAAGATAGTTACCCCCTGGGCGTTCAACCGCTCAAACAACCCAAGGATGTCTCGCCCACTCTTTGAGTCGAGATTCCCCGTCGGCTCATCGGCGAAGATGAGCTTAGGATTGTTGACAACCGCTCGGGCGATAGCTACCCGTTGTCGTTGCCCACCTGACAGCTCATTCGGGCGATGATTCATTCGGTCTTTGAGACCAACCACCTCTAGGGCCGATATCGCGCGCTCACGCTGCTCCGCCTCGCTCAGAACACCGCCGTGACCGGCTCCGTAGACGAGCGGCATCATCACATTGCGGAGTGCGCTGGCGCGGGGAAGGAGATGAAAACTTTGAAACACGAAACCCATAAACCTGTTTCTCAGGCCCGCAAGCTCCGTATCGGAGAGTCCCTCGACCGGCTCATTGTTCAAAAAATACCGTCCACTGGTCGGTGTATCGAGGAGTCCAAGGATATAGAGGAGCGTAGACTTTCCACTGCCAGACGCGCCCGTAATTGATATAAACTCACCCGGCTCAACTGAGAGGGTCAGAACACGAATAGCTCGAATCGTTTCATCCCCTCTGGTGAAATTCTTATTGAGACTCTCCGTTCGAATGAGGGACATCGGCGAGGCCCTCCCTACTCGTTTGGTGCCGTGACGCGCAAACCATCGGTCAGTTCGAACTTATCCGAGGGGAGAACAACCTTATCCGAGGGAGAGAGCCCAGAGACGATTTCGCTCACGGTATAGCCGTAAATGCCCACCTGCACCGGTCTCTTTGCGAGGCGCGAACCCTCGAGTACATAGACGTACCGGTCTCTCCCTCTCCCCAGCACAGCGCGCGAGGTAATCGTAAGCACATCGCCTTTGGTTTCGGTGATCACCTCAATATCAGCTGAAGCGCCCGCGGGAAGGAGCAACCCCTCACTATCGATATCGAGCTCTATCTCTGAGGTTCGGTCCTGTTCGCGAGTGCTGCTGACAAATGGAATGACCTTTCGAACTCGCGCGGCGAACGGCTCTTTACGAATCGCGAGGACCTTTACACGAGCGGGCAAATCCACCTTCACTTTAGGGAGATCTACCTCATCTATCTCGGCCCGAACGTAGCGTGGCTTCACGTCAACGACGCGGATGGGTGCTTGAGGGATCACGGCGGTAATCTGAGAGAGCTCGCCGACCTCAAGGTTGAGCTCGGCGACGATGCCATCATAGGGGGCTTTAATGAGACTCTTTTCATACGCGGTCACCGCGGCGTCGTAACTAGCGCGCGCCTGCGTAACACCGCTCTGAGACATCGCGTCACTCTTACTGAGGCGCTGGGAACGTTCATATTCCTCTAACATGGATTGAAGGCGCGATTTAAGATCGTCGTTCTCCACCTGCGCCAGCACCTGCCCCGCCTTGACGGCATCTCCGAGCTTCACGTTCACCTCTTTGACACGGCCCACAGTGCCGAACGCGAGTTCTGTGTTGCCTTCGGCGCGCACAGTTCCGGAGTTTACGCTTGAAACGGTCGCCTCAACACTCGCCTTTGAGACGCGAGCGAGTCGAACCTCAGGCGTGCCTTTACAACCAGAAACTAACGAAACAACCACGCAGAGCGTGGCTACGCCGACGGTGACGTCACGCGCGATGAACGACGGAAACCACGCGGAAACGCGAGAGCCTGTCGAACTAGAGAGCCTTTTTGATAGCGGAGATAGCGGCGGCGTAATCCGGTTCCTCGGCGACTTCGGTGACATAATCTACGTGTACCACCTTTCCGCTCCTATCAACAACAAAGAGCGCACGGGCGAGCAGTCCAAGGTCCGGAAGCTCCACGCCGTACTCTTTGCCGAAAGAGCGGTGCTTATAATCACTGAGTGTAACCACCCGGTCGACCCCTTCAGCGGCGCACCAGCGCTTCAACGCGAACGGAAGATCTCGGCTCACCGACGCGATCACGACATCTTGAGAGAGCCCAGATCCCTCTTGGTTAAACTTCTTGGTTTCGATCGCGCATACAGGGGTATCGATGCTCGGAATGGAAACAAGCACGAACACCTTGCCGGCGTAGGAGGAATTTGTCACGTCGGACATGTCAGGCGCCGTCAGCTTGAACGCTGGGGCCTGCGAACCCTCTTCGATACATCGCCCCTCAACCTTGAGCGGGTTTCCCTTCATGGTGATCTTTTCGTTACTCTTTGCCATATCCGCCTGTATGTAATGTGTAGACACGCGTGTTGTACTATGAGGCTACTCTACCTTCAACTGAGTTGGCTCACCTAGGAACCGACTAGTAGTCTACGTGTGGCCTCCGACACGTGCTCGTGCTCGTGGACGTACCCGATAACACTAGTTTTTTATTCCGGGTACGTTTACGTTCACGTGCCCCGCTTCCTTGGGGATAGCGATAGAGATTTGCTCTTCGCCTGCCCGGCTCTTCGAACGATAAAGGCACCCTACTTTCCACCCAAACAAGAAGTGGCATATTTTCAGCAGGTTACAAAAACCACCCCTCAATCCTCGTTCTACCCTGAGAACTAAAGAGCCCTTTGCGGCATCCAATTATAAAGATTCCGTATTATTGCCCGACCTACACCTAGGGAACCGAGCGTCTTCAAGGCTGCTATGAAAACACAGGGACCGCAGACTACTCATCGAGTCGAAACAAATCGGCAAGGCCACGCCGCTGAAACAGATCTCTCAAAGCTCACCGTGACCCCGAACGTCATGGAAGCGGAGATTCCCGCGCTGCCCCGCCACTCCAGCGAGTCAGTTCAACAAAAATGGAGCGTCCGTCGATTCGATACGGGTGTTGTAATTGAAGGTAAAGTTGTGGGCAGGGCAGCATGAGTACGTCCTCGCCCCATGAAACGTGGGAAGTGAAGCTAACGGGCCCGCGAGCGCTCGGCTCCACATCTCTTTTGTCACTCCTCAACCCATGGAGCCGACCGGAGTGGAGGCAGATTACCATTCGCATGCAGGTTGGAACGGAGGGGTGCCCTGACTGGAACCACGTAAATCTCTGCATGACCGCGATCCAAGAACTCGTCGCCATGGCAAACGGTACCATTTCAGACGAGGTGCTAGCCGCTCTTCGCGCCCATGTGAATGTCGTTGACGTACAGACCTTACGCTCGCCTCCTCGGTAGGGGGGCGAGCTTTTAGTGCCGCTGGGCGGTCCCCCACGCGCACCCGCTCGACGACGATCACGTTTGCGATAGAACGCAAACGGATAGCCGTGGACGGTTATCATCTCGCTTCACACGTAGCCGTCACCGTCGTTGATTGATTTTCTAAAATCTAGTGAGGCATGTACGTGAGCGCGGCGAGCAACGCTAGCCCAACCACGATAGTGAAAGGTATTCCCACACGGAGGAAATCGGCGACGCGATATCCGCCGGCACCGGTAACCAGCATATTCGAACGACAGCTTGTCGGAAGCATAAAGGCCAAAGAGCTTCCCAATGTTACCGCCATTAGTAAGTTGAGAGGATTACCACCCACATATTTCCCCAGACCTATCGCTATCGGCCCCAGGAATATTACCGCGACAGAGCTGTCGATAACCTGACTCAACACACTTCCCATGAAAAGAAAGGCTAACAACAAGATCACCTCTGGAGTCGCTGACGCGACGTCAGCGAGCGCGTGCGCGGCGGCATCTCCCGATGTTACATGACCGACAGCCTGACCAAGTGGAATGATCAACGCCAACAAGAACACGACCCGCCAATCGATCTCGCGGTACACCTGCTCCATAGTGATCGCACCACAGAACACGCAGACGCACGCGGAGATAAACGCCGCCTCATGAACCGCCATGCCGGTCACAAGAGGGGTAAACATCAGCATGAAGAGCGCGATAAGGGCGAATGCCGACTTGATGGAGAGCTTCGGAGTCTGCCTGTGCTCGGAGAGCAACAAGAAGTCGGGCTCCTTAGCCAATACTTGGAGACTTGTTCTCGCGCCCTGCACCAGCAGAGCATCGCCGTACATCAAGGGGAGGCTAGAGGAGAGAGACATCTGCGCCTTCCCATCGCGCCACAGCGCGAGCACCTGACAATCGAACTTCTCTCGAAAATGCAGATCGGCCAACGTTTTGCCGATATATTCCGAGCGTGGGGTCAGGACTAACTCAACGATTCCTACGTCCGCCGACTCAAGTTCATCGGTCGCCGCCTCACCCTCGAGCACTAGAGATCCCACGGACGCTTTGCGACGAGCCTCCTCAAGAGATCCACTCACAATATACACCTCTCCCTCACGGATAACGTGATCCGCCGAGAGCATAGCGCCTGACACCTCTCCGCCTGGATGTATCACGGGCACATCTAACCACTCGACCTCCCCGTTGTTTGCAATTCTGCCGAGGATCGCCAGTTTCGTCTCGTGGGCGAGCCGATGCAACGGAGCGCCGCTCCATCCCTCTGGCTGAACGGTTACGATATGAAGATTGCCTTGAAGGAAGTTCCGCGCCTGCGCGATCACCTCAAGCTCCACATCCACCTTGGGAGAATCCTCGGAGAATTTTCCAACGATAGCTCCAAGAACTTTATCTCCCTTGTGGACTAAGGAATCCAAAAACCAAGAAGGGGGATGCGCTTCCCATGCGTGGTCTCGCGTTTCCCGTTCGACCCAGAGGGGAACGACACCCGTTGTCCGGAGGAGTTCACGGAGAGAAATCATCCGAGTGTCGAGGTGAACCTCGCGAATCGTGTACTGAACCACTTCAGCCGACCGGGCAAGGTTCTCAATCACCGCCTCTGGTACCGAATCACACGCGAGCCCCTTGAGCCCTACGACCTCAGCGAAACGCTCTGGATTTCCCCGCACCAACACTACATCGCGCGTGTGCAGCTTCTCTGTAGCTTTGGGAGAGAGGAGCTTGCGACCACCACGAATGATCGTCACGACGACCCCGCTTACCAGTGACCCAAATCTCAGTTCGCCGAGCGACTGGCCATCGACTGAGCTTCCCTCGGGAACTCGCACCGAAAAAAGACGATCTTGGAGGTGATAGAGCGTTCGCAGATCGGTTATGCGTCGGGTGAGCCGCTGGGTCTTACGCACGGGCAGGAGGTTCACACCAACGGTCACCATGAAGAGAATGCCCGCGGCTAACGCGACGAGACCGTACGGCGTAAAGTCGAAGAACGAAAGTGTCCCTACCCCGCTTTGTCGAACGATCTCTGACGCCACGATATTCGGAGGCGTTCCGATGAGGGTAAGCATACCTCCAAGCGTAACGGCGAAGGCGAGAGGT
This sequence comes from Pseudomonadota bacterium, assembly GCA_027486155.1. GTDB lineage: Bacteria > Bdellovibrionota_C > UBA2361 > UBA2361 > OMII01 > OMII01. The sequence goes on from JAIXPR010000033.1 coordinate 9,242, forward strand.
AAATAGAGGCGCGAGGGAGGAATCTCCGTTTCATGGGAGAGGACGGCGACTGCCGGCATCACAAGCGCCGCCGCGGAGATGTTATTCATGAAGGCGGAGAGCACGGCCCCTATCAACATGATAACCGCGATGGCGACACGCTCATTTCCGCCAGCGTATCCTCGGATCCAACGCGCCATCGCGTCGCTCACACCGGTCGCCCTCAAGGCGGAGGCCACGAAGAGGGTAGAGACCATCACCACGACCACCGGCGAGGAGAAACCCTGGAACGCCTCTTGGGGAGTGACATATCCACCGACCATCAAGATGAGCAAAACACCCATCGCGGTCACATCGACCGGGAGACGCTCCGTGACGAAGAGCCCAACCATCAAAAGGATAAGGACTATCAGTCCGAACGAATGAAAACTTACCCCGAGCAACTCGCCTATCATGCAAACGATCTTTTACAGAGAGACATACCGATCATCAAAGAGTGTTTCGCCTCGCTCAAGCTTGAGCCGCTCGTTCTCGACAAGACGGCGGACGATCTTAAAGACGGTCTCGCACTCTTGTGGGCTATCTACTCCAGCGGCGATCTCCTCCACGTTGACGGGCTTCGCGGATTCACGGACATAGGCGACCACCCTCTCTTGTAGAGAGAGCACCTGCGCCGCGGCCTCCTTCCCGGCCTCAACCCCCGGTTGATGCTAGGCGTTAACGTTGATCAGCGAGGCATAGAGACCAACGGCCCGCTCAAAGAGCGCAATCAACATGCCAACTGACCTCGCGGAGACATCCGGAACCGTAATCGTAACGCTCTCACGCCCCTTTTCAAAAAGAGCGGAGCGAGTTCCAAGCAAAAAACCCGACAGGTAGTCACCACTGGTAATGCCCGGCTCGACATTGAGGGTCGCCGCGTTCAAGGTCGACAACTCAGGAGACGGCGTCGTGCGCGGAGAGCGATCCCGAAGGACCTCGATGAACACCGCGAAGAAGTTATGGAGTCCATCCCGCAGCTGCTGGACGTAGGCGTGCTGGTCTGTTGAACCTTTGTTTCCGTATACCGCGAGCCCTTGATTCACCACCGCGCCCGAGAGATCGAGCTCCTTGCCGAGACTCTCCATGACGAGCTGCTGAAGGTATCTGCTAAAGAGCTCAAGTCGATCTTTATAGGGCAAGACGACCATATCTTTGTTGCCCTTGCCACAACCGCAGTGGTACCAGGCCGAAGCCAAGACAGCGGCCGGATTTTCTCGAACCGCCGTCCGACGGCTCATCTCATCCATCGCCGCCGCC
>JAIXPR010000031.1 GCA_027486155.1 Pseudomonadota bacterium
AGGTCGAGACGGTGGAAAATGGTCAGCAGCTGGTTGAACGATTGAAAGAGGATCTCGAAAAACACTCTGACTGCCCGATCACAGCTGTGCTTACCGATATCGAGATGCCGATCATGGGAGGAGTTGAGGCGGCTGGCACTATTCGAGAACTCGAGCGGGCGCGTGGCGCGCATACACGAATTCCAATCATCGCGATAACGGCACACGCTCTCCTCGAGGAACATGTTCGATTTAAACAGGGTGGGATCGATTACGTGGTAACCAAACCCCTTCGGCCTGCTGACCTCGACGCGGCGCTGACCGCGCTCACATCCTCACAAGGAATAGAACAGCTATCCACTCCGTCTGAATCGTCTCAACCGCTCTCTATCGATCTCGCGTTGCAGGATCTCACTGGTCGGCTCTGGGAGGAGGTACGCGAGGCCAATGCCAGTAGCCCCACGAACAACTCCTCAGACGGTATCGACATTATCGACGTTTTCGAACGGTCGGGAGACTCCCCTCGTCGAACGAAGCTCATGCTCAACGCGTTCCTTGGTTCCTACCATGAACCGCTCGCCACACTGCGAAAGATGGCGGACGCTGAGTCAGCAAAAGAGCTTACCCTTGCCGCCCACTCCCTGAAAGGGATGCTCCTCGATGTGGGAGCGAAACACGCGGCTCATCTCGCGGGAACGATCGAGAAGTCGCTTCAAACGGGAGATGCGGCGACCGCGGAGCGATCGTGTGAGATCTTTACCTGTGAGACCGCGAGTATCGCGACCCTCATTGAAAGGGTTGTCCGCCATTTCCCAACCAGCGAGTCCATGTAAAATCGCTTGCGGAGCGTAAAGAGCTCGGGTAAGCCCCCTGCCCAGCTGATATGGAACCGGGGGATATCGTCATGGCGAACGGCATGAAGATGAACACGAAGGGCCCCGCGCTACCCTACGTGAGCGGCGCGTCGGTGCAAGACGTCGAAGATCTTGCGGCGAAAAAGTTTAAAGCTCACCGGCTTCATAATGTAGTCATCGGCCCCAAGGTCCAAAGCCGCGTCCACCGTTGAGACATCTCCGCACGAGCTCACGACGATGAAGGGGATGTCCACGAGATAGGCGTGATTTCGAAGTTGATAGAGAAGGTCGAGCCCACACATCCCCTCCATCACGTTGTCGCAAATAATCAGCTGCGCCCGGTGATCCTTGAGCTTGTCTAAAGCCTCGCGTCCATCTTTGGCCTCTACGATGTCGGTGAATCCCATCTCGCGAAGCATATCGCGTAGAAGAGTTCGCGTGGCCGCTATGTCGTCGATGATGAGTACCTGAGGTTCTTCACGATAGGCGCGTACCATAAGCCTCCCCTTGGAGCGTGATCGTCTATAACGCTCTACTTACCTGATATATCGACCCATTTTCATCGGACCTTGAGCTTGACCCGCTCCCAGCATGAAAGATAACCTATGGATATGAATGGAGCTTTTAGAAAACTACTTCTCGCCAAGGTTCACGGGGCCACGGTAACCGAGGCCAACGTCGAGTATGAGGGTAGTATCACCATCCCCCGTTTGCTCCTCGACACCACCGGGCTCCTCCCCCATGAGTCGGTACACGTTTGGAACGTCACCCGTGGCACCCGTTTTGAGACCTACATCCTTGATGGCGGCGATAGGCAACGAGAGATCCACGTGAATGGGGCGGCAGCTCACCTCGTTGAGTTGGGTGATTCGCTGATCATCGCTGGTTTTGTGCATATTCCGGCCGAAACCGCGCATATGCACGAGCCAAAGGTTGTGTTCCTAAACACCGATAATTCAATCAAGGATATTCGCGGCGAAAAGCCGGCGACGATTGCGGCGTAGGGCGATATCGCCACACCTACCTACATCCCTGCACCTGGGAGGGCGACCGTCCTCGGTCGCCGGATTATTGCGCATCGCAAACGACCTTCGCCGCACGCGACCACACGGCGGTCGAGGACGACCGCCCTCCCGTGTCTCGGGGCAAAACATGCGCAAAAACGCCGCATCCCCCCCTCCCAAACCCACAAAAAACAAAAAAACGCCCCCTGAATCCCACTATTTTCAAAAAAATACGGACCTCTCTCGCTGAAACAAGCTCAAAAAAGGCATTCCCTTTCAGCCTCTTACGCAGTTTGTCGCAAATCTGAAGCAAACCAAGACAATCTTTTTACAAAGCTGCTCCCGAGCTGTGACAACTGCCGAGTTCGTTCATGCGAAAACCTCCCCTCGTTGGTTGCAGCGAATGTGACCGACGACGAACGAAACTTAGGGAGAAAGAAAATGAAGGATAAAAAACTTACCGACGTAGAAGTAGTAAATCAGTTCAAAGCCGGCGACGCGCTCGCGTTCGAGGAGATCGTTTCACGATACGAGTCGAAGATCATGAGCCTTGCTCTTCGCTTTACCCGTAACCAAGAGGACGCTGAAGAGGTAATGCAAGATGTCTTCACCACCGTCTACCGAAAGATCGATGGCTTCCGCGGTCAGTCAGCATTCTCAAGCTGGCTCTATCGTATCGTTGTGAACGCGGCTTTCATGAAGCTTCGTAAGAGAAAGCAGTCGCAAACCGTCGGCATGGACGATCTCTCACCAGCTATTAAGCAATATTGCATCGACCGCGAGACCTTTAATGGCTCGTACTCCCAAAATGTCGCCATCTCGCATGAGATGCAGTCGATTATCCAGCACGCTGTAAACAGACTTCCAGACCAATACCGCGCGGTGTTCGTACTCCGCGATGTGGATGGTCTCTCAAACCAAGAAACTGGAGAGATCCTTAACCTCTCCATCCCAGCGGTTAAATCAAGACTTCACCGTTCGCGCATCATGCTTCGTAAAAAGCTTCAACGCTACTACGAGGACTACACTGGCAATAAGGCAGTGATCGATGAGCGATTCGAGGAAGAGGACGCGGTTCAGACAGCGGCCTAATTCGGTAATTCGTTCGGGCGGCCTCCTACCTCCCTAGGGGGCCGCTATTTTTCCTGAGGGAGGAGCATCTCATAAGCCTGTCATCCCTGCGCGGGAGCATACGCCCACTACTGAATCCCGAGTGGCTTGAGATTCCGAAACCATCTTCATAGCCCTCGAAACCTCCATGGGGCCAAAACATAGATCTAAACCCCGAAGGACGCAGAGGTTAGTGCAAAAGCCTTAGTCTTTCCGTACAGGGCGTGCCGCACTCTACTCGGTGGTGAATCGAGAGTGTTTACCTTTTGTAGGCCAATTTTCACAACGAGAGCAGCGAGCGCAGCGAGAATTCAACGACAACCCCACCAGGGCCCCCATCTCTCGCCGCCCTCGCTGCTCTCTTTGTGAAACGGGGAAGGGGCAGGCTACCCCCGAACTGCAAACGATGGCGCAATAAAAAAGCCCGACTTTCGTCGGGCTTCAGGCATTGAAAAACGGCCTCGTCTCGAACCTTCTACAGGTCGAGCAATACAGCCGCGATCCATGGGAACGCTACCGTTACATCGCTCTGGATGACCTGATAGTAGCTCTGGGTTGAGAGCTTATCCCACGTAATCTTCTCCTTTCCTCCGGCTCCTGAATACGAACCGTACGACATCGGCGAGGAGCCGATCTCGATGAATCCAGCCCAGTCACGTACCTTGTGCATCTTCAGGTCATGCTTAATGGAAGGCACCGCGCAGATCGGGAAATCAGCGGCGATACCACCACCAAGCTGAAGAAACGCGATCGGGCTCTTCTTACTATTATCGAGGTACCAGTCATACATCATCGTGAAGTACTCAAGGCCGCTCTTCATGATGTTCTGATCGAGCACCACATCGGCGTCTTTGCGATACTTACCGTTGTAGGTGTAGCTCGCGAAGATATTACCCATCGTTGAATCCTCAAAACCTGGGATAACGATCGGAATATCTTTCTCGTACGCGGCGTAGGTCCAGCAATCAGCCGGATTAGCGGCGGCGTCCGGTTTGATCAACTTCTCAGCGTACAATCGGCGGAAGTACTCGTGCGGGAAGTATCGCTTTCCTTCCTTTTGAGCCTTCTTCCACATCTTAAGGAGATGGGGTTCCATGATTCGAACACTCTCATCCTCAGGAAGGAAGGTGTCGGTAATTCGACGGAGACCCGCGTCACGCAGCTCAGCTTCTTGCTGTGGTGTAAGCTCGGTGTAGCGAGGGATGTACGCGTAGTGAGAGTGCGCGACATACCGGTAGAAGGACTCCTCGTGGTTTGCCGCTGTAGCGGAAACGAGGTGAACCTTATCCTGTCGGATGAGCTCTGAGAGCATTACACCAACTTGGAACGAGCTCAACGCGCCGGAGATGGTTACAACGAGCTTTCCGCCGTTGTCCAGGTGCTCCTTCAGCCAGTGCGCCGCCTGGAGCGTAGCGCCACCGTTACAATGCTTGAGGGTGAGCTCAGCGTACCGAGACACTGGAGAGCGCCCCGACTTCATCGCTTTCGAAAGGGGAACTCTCTTCGCGGCACCGGTCTCCGGAACGACGAAATTTTGGAGGTTCTTGGACAGGGAATTAAATTTCTTTTTCATGTGCGTGCGCCCAGTCAGACGTTGTGAGGGCTACTTTACGCACGTGGGTGAAAAAATCAAATATTTCCGATTATCAGGTGTCTAGCCCTCCAATATCTCCTCTTGTACGGTCGGTCACGCATCCCTTGACCGCTACGCCGCGGCCCCACTCGCCTTCGCCTCCTCCGCACTCATCTGGAGGGCGACCTTCTTAGGGAGAAGCCACATGAAATCTCGCCGTGCACTCTCCCAGTTCGCGAGGATAGACTTGGCTGACGAACTTCCGGTCGCCTCAAGGTAGTCCTCAAGGATATCACGCAATCGCTCCTCGGCCGCGCTAGTAACGGAAACCGGTGTCACATACTCGGCATTAATGAAACGCTGATTATCGTGAAGGATAAACACCTCCCCCCCGGTCATGCCAGCACCGATGTTAAACGAGGTGTCTCCCAGTATCACCACCGTACCGTTGGTCATGTACTCACACGCGTGCAATCCCGCGCCCTCGACAACGGTCAATGCTCCACTGTTTCGAACCGCGAAGCGATCACCGGCGCGACCGTGTACATAGAGGCGACCGCCGGTCGCCCCATACAGCGCGCAGTTTCCGATGATAGCGTTCTTCTCCGGAGCGAATCGCGCCGCTGGAGCCGGCGTAATGACCACACGTCCACCCGACATCGATTTGCATACCGAATCGTTCGCCTCTCCGAAGAGTCGCACGTTAATCCCCTCACAAAGGAAAACACCGAAGCCTTGTCCAGCGCTCCCCGAGAAGGAGAGGTTCATCTGCCCACCGATCTTGATCACATCAGAGTAGGTATCTCGTTTTTTGTCCGATGCGGCGATGAGCGCGAGCCGCTCGGCGCGCACTCGCTGGGAGATAACTCCTGAGAGAGACGCGAGGGTCGCTTTATCGTTCGTCGATATCTGGTACGAGCGAACCACGATCTCTCCCCTCTCAATCGCCGGCGCGCAATCGTCAATGAGCTCCTGATTGAGCTGGCTGATTCCGGGGTCAAAAAGCGCGGGGAGCTTACCATTCAGCGCTGGGCTCGCCTCCAATAATCCAGAGAGATCGATACCTCGAGCCTCAACCATCGACGCGTGAGTAGGATCGACCTCGAGCAGCTCGGTTCGTCCCGGCAGCTCACGAAGATTCGTAACTCCGAGAGCGGCCAGATTGAGCCGGACATCATCGGCGATATAGGAGAGCACTCGAACGATATCCTCCGCGGCGCCCTTGTACTTAGCCTTAAACTTCGGATCGTGTGTAGCGATGCCCGTTGGGCAGGTGTTCTTTTCACAGATACGAGCCATGATGCAGCCCTGCGCTACGAGAAGGAGCTTTCCGAAATCAAACTCCTCCGCTCCGAGAACGGCCGCCGTAACGATATCTCGACCGGTCTGAAGCGCTCCGTCCACTCTCACAGTGACATGCTGACGCAACCCATTCCTCACGAGGGCCTTGTGCACCTCGGTGAGCCCCAGCTCCCATGGAAGCCCAGCATGCTTCATCGAAGTGAGGGTCGCCGCCCCCGTTCCACCATCACTCCCCGCCACGTGGATAATGTCAGCTCCCGCTTTAGCGACACCCACCGCTATCGTTCCGACATTTGAGCCCGATACGAGCTTCACACTCACCTTGGCTGATGGCTTGAACTGCTTCAGTTCGTAAATAAGCTCCTTAAGATCCTCGATGCTATAAATATCATGGAGGGGTGGAGGAGATATCAGATCAACGTTCATGTTGGAGTGCCGGGCGCGCGCAATCTCCAGGCTCACCTTCACACCCATGAGCTGCCCACCCTCTCCAGGCTTAGCGCCCTGAGCGACCTTTATCTGAAACTCCTCGGCGCTACTAAGATACTCTCCCGTCACACCGAAGCGCCCAGAGGCGATCTGCTTCGTGGATGCGGTGCTACCATCGATATAGTAAAATGGATTCTCTCCCCCCTCTCCACTATTACTTCGTCCACCGATCATCTTCATCGCGGCGATGATGTCCCGCTGCGATTCGGCGCTGATCGCGCCGAACGACATCGCGCCCGATCCGAACAAACTCAGGATCTCCTCACGAGGCTGCACGCTCTCAAGTGCGGTCGGCGAAGGGGGGTTTCTAAGCGATATGAGTTGTCGAATAGTCACTGGGGCGTCGGCGTCGTTCGACTTTAAGTACTCCTCATACACCTCCCACGCTCCTTGCTCTCGCGCGAGTTTGTGGAGATATCGCGAACGCGCGCTCGTCATCGAGTGCTTTTCTCCCACTACTCCCTTCACGTGTTCTTTGAACACATAGGTAGAGCGGAATTTTCCATTCTCAGCCAACTCCTTCGCCTGGGCGGTCTCGATCAGGATCTTCTCCACGAGTTGATCAATGCCTATGCCACCGATAGGACTTGCGACCCCGCTAAAATACTCCTTGACGATCTCTCTACCCAATCCGACCGCCGTAAAGAGGCGAGCCCCATGATAGCTTCGAACCACCGATATCCCGATCTTCGCCATCACCTTGAGGAGCCCCGCGTCGAAGGTCTTCAGGAGATTCCGCTCCTTCTGCTCCGGTGAGAGCTTCTGCAAACTGGCGTCCTGATCGAAACACGCGATCTGGAGGGCGAGTCGCGGACAAACCGCGCCCGCGCCAAAGCCGACCAACGCGGCTACGTGATGCGTACTGCGAACCTCTCCCGTATCGACCACCAATGAGGCGCTCAGAAGCTCCCCGGCTTGGTTGAGAGCTTTGCTGACCGCGCGCAGAACGAGCAGACTTGGGATCGGTGGATGCTCATAGGTAGCCAACCTATCGGTTAAGATAATGATGCTGCATCCACTTTGAACAGCGGTCACCGCGTCAGCGGCGAGCTTACGGAGCTGCGCGCGAAATCCTACGGCGCCGTGATCTCGCCTGAAGGTCATGTGGAGCTCACGGGTCTTAAGATGTCCCTGGGTCCCACCACTCTCAGCGAGACTCTCAAGGTACTCCATCTGACTCAGACTGAGCACGGGGCTCTGCAATTCGATAGCTCGAGCAGGCGGAATGAGCTCCTTCGGGGCGAAGATGTTAGGACGACGGCCAAGATAGGTCGTGAGGTCCGTAACCATACTTTCACGGAGGTAATCGAGGGGAGGGTTCGTGACCTGCGCGAACTCTTGGTAGAAGTAGTCGAAGAAGCTGCGAGGCTCTAGCGATAATACCGCTGGCCGCGCTGTATCCCCCATCGACCCGATAGGCTCTTTGCCCTCAAGGATCATCGGAAAGAGTAATCGCTCCCGATCCTCATCGGTGTAGCAAAAGAGGTGCTGCCGCGAGAGGTCTGGCGACTCAAGAGATCGGCCTCCAAACTCGATCTTTAGTAGATGGGGATCGAAGCGAGCATCGTGATTATCAAGCGAGCGACTCGGATC
>JAIXPR010000308.1 GCA_027486155.1 Pseudomonadota bacterium
CCTTCCTGGACGAGGAATATAGCCTCATTCAACATCGGACAGAGAATGCGATTGACGACAAATCCTGGCGCGTCGATGGCGAGCACGGTTGTTTTCTGAATAGCGGCGCAAAAGGCTTGCAGGGCGTTGTAGGTTTCGTCGCTCGTTTGTAATCCTCGAATTAACTCCACAAGCTTCATGACCGGCACGGGATTCATAAAGTGAACCCCCATCACCTGCTCTGGTCGCCCGGTTGAGGCGGCGAGTCTCGTGATCGATATGGACGAGGTGTTGCTCACCAGGAGCGCCCCAGCCTGGAGCACTTTGTCGAGCTCTTTGAAGAGAGATGCCTTGGCCTCGAATTGCTCGATGACCGCCTCAATGACGAGGTCGCAGGTGGCGAGGTCTGAGAGGGTGTCGGCCTTTGAGAGACGAGATAGGGTGGAGGCACGTTGAGTGGCGTCGATCGTCCCCTTCTCAACCGCCTTCGAGAGCCGGGAGTCTATCCCTGCGATCCCTCGGTCGGTCGCTTGGGAGGCGCCATCCCATAGGATGGTTTTATAGCCCGCGCTCGCGATAACCTGCGCGATCCCCGCGCCCATCTGACCGGCCCCAACAACACCAACAGTTTTAATATCTTTCATAGTTTCTTTCTCCTGAGCGACTCCCTCGAACGGAGGATGGGGCTATTTGTACATCGGAAATGAAATGTGCCACCATATTGAATATTCGGCCCCTCTAAGGGCTAAAGACAAGAGAGTAATCGTTGTAGTGAGCAGTGTAGGATATGAAGCGTGTCTTTGGTCGAGACCTCGCCATTGATTTGGGAACCGCCAATACCCTTATCTACGAGAAGGGCGTAGGAATTCTCCTCAATGAGCCATCGATGGTGGCGTTGAAAGAGGTTAATGGGAAACGGATCCCCGTCGCCTATGGTTCTGAGGCCAAGACGATGCTCGGAAAGACCCCTGAAGGCGTGGTTGTTATTCGTCCCGTGCGCACCGGAGTCATAGCTGATTTCGAAGTCGCTAGTTTAATGTTGCGGCACTTTATCTCTCGAGTACGGGCCACCTGGTGGTCGATTTCGAAGCCGCGCATCATGGTCGGGGTTCCGTGTGGAATCACGGAGGTTGAAAAACGGGCGATCCGTGAGGCGGTCGAGGGCCAAGCGCGTGAGGTGCGTTTGATCGATGAGGCGATGGCGGCGGCCATCGGATGCGACCTTCCCGTCACCGAGCCGGTCGGAAGTCTCGTTGTTGATATCGGTGGTGGCACCACGGACATCGCTATTATCAGCATGAAAGATATGGTCTGCTCAGCCTCTCTGCGTCAGGGGGGCGACGCTCTTGATGAAGCGATAGTGAACTACATGCGCAGGCGTCATCACATCTTAATTGGCGAGGCGACCGCTGAGCAGATCAAAAAGTCCATAGGCACCGCGCATCCGGATTACGACGACGAGGTGATGGAGGTGCGGGGACGCTCGCTTATCCACGGCACACCGACCGCCATTATGATTAGTGGACGAGAGGTGCGTGAGGCGATGGGTGAGGTGATCGGCTCGATCGTGCTCGCCATTCGACAGACCCTTGAGAATACCCCTCCAGAGCTCGCTGGTGATATTATTCATCGCGGGCTGGCTCTCGCCGGAGGAGGCGCCTTGGTGCGAGGACTTGGAAAGCGGCTCTCAGAGGAGCTTGAATTGGAGGTAACGATTCCAGCTGATCCGCTTGGTGTTGTCGCGGAGGGGGCTGGAAAATGCCTCGACCATAGCGATGTATTTGAAGGGGTGTGGCTGTCGTAGGAGGGGCAGTTCTCTACGCCAACGTTTGTGGCGGGGTCTGTTCCGGTGTCGGCTGCGCTTTGAGGGTGCGGAGGTCCTCTGACATCATCGCCACGATACCGCCTATCGCGCTCGATACCGTCACAGCTAGGAGCCAGATGGCGCCAAACGCAACGGCTTGCTCATAGGTCACAATAGCTGGGGCGGCCGTGAGGAAATAAGTGTAGGCCTTCTCTCGCACGCCAAGGCCGTTCCAACTAATTGGCAAGCTGCATACGATATTGACGAAGGGGATGACCAGGAGAAGTGTCGTGAAGGAGATGGTAATTCCCATGCCATACGCCATGACGGCGTGGAGGGAGATTTGGAGAAGATGGAACACTATCGAGAGGCTCGTGATCGTCGAGAGCGTCTTAAGGTCTCTCGGGAAGATCGCCATGACCTGCTGAAGCTTGTGCCCGATCTTAGTGGTCTTCATATAGGGAAGGCGGGGCAGGAGCCACGGTCCGATAAGCCATCCTCCGGTGCATCCGACCACAAGGAGGAACAGAAGCTGAATAAGGTCTGGGGCGACGCGATCTCTTCCCATAATCGCGCTCGTAACCAAAGCGATACAGCTTAGTACGATGAGGCCGTGGACACGGTCCGCGACGACCGAGGCGAGGCCCTCCGTCTTTTTGGGTTGGCCTTGAGCGACGAGAATTCCCCGGGCGGCATCGCCACCAAGCATTCCGAAGCTAAAACAATTGAGAAACATCCCGATGAAGTAAGCCTTGAGCGCGGCCGGGTAGGGAGTGGTGATTCCGCCGGAGCGGGCGATGGTCCACCACTTGAATGAGCTGATAAGTTGTCCCGCCGTGTAGCCCACAACCACCAACAGCACGCTCAGCGGAGACATCGTGAGGAAGGTAGCCCGGAGGCTCTCGAAATTGACGGATCGCAAAACGATGCCCACCATGAGGATGCTGAGAGCGAACTTGATCAGGCTTTTGGTATTCATCGTATCGGTCTGCGGTATTGGCGAACTATCTCAGATTGAGGTTCCTTTTTCAAATCAGTGAATTCGCTAAAAAATAATGTTGGTCGCTACCCTTTCATGGAACGAAGTTTCCACGTAGCGATCTATTTAAGGCTTCCGGGGGGCTTGATATCACTGTACTATTTAGGAAGCGGTTAATCGTCGGGAGAGTGAAGAGGTGAATTCGTACGCGCCGAAAAGCGGGAGATCTGGCTGGTCCCTTTGGGTGGAGGAGAACCTTCAACTTGTGAGCGTTGCCGGTTTAGTCCTTTTCTTTCTCCTCGCCTTCGCCCTTTCAACCCTCTTTCGAGCCGAGCAGGCACCTCCGCCTCTCATGGCGATGGCTGATCTCGATGTCGTGATGGGTCCAGTCAAAACATGGGAGGAGGGGTCCACAACTCGTCTGAAAGGTGTGCACCTCAAGATTAGAAATAGGGGAGATGTCACGGCGAACGGTGTGGTTGTGATGGGCAAGTTTCGTGGAGTTCCGCTCCAAATACCCGGAAAGACCCAACTGACGCCTGGTGAGATCGGTGACTATTCCATTACCTTCCCCGTGGTAGTTCTTAGCAACGATTCTATGGAGTTCACGGCTGAGTGCGCTAATTGTGTTCCCTTCGGTACTCCTCACAAGTAGATTGCTTTTTCACTGCGGCTGAAAACCGTGCCCGACTCCGGTAGCAGACGTTGCGTGAGCTCAGTCGAACGCTCGCCTAAGTCTGGGACAGGCGTTCCGCTTGAGTCTTACGACGCTCGTTTCAACTTTAGGGAGCGGCGTTGTCCTAAACATTTCGTTTCAGAGCTACGTTGTAAGAGGGGGAAGGCTGGCTCGAATGATTCGGACGAGGGCAGTACGTTTATAGGCAGGGAGGGGGCGATGAGCTTTGGAGCAGGTGGCGGAGCCTGCACGTCAGTAATTCCTTGAGAAATAATTCCTTGAGAAATACCGGGGAGAAATACCGGGGAGAACTACTGGGCGCTAGCGTGCCTCAAGTCGCTCAAGGAGCAGTTTCCCAGATTGGTATACGCCGCGAGCCCTCACCGAAGTTCCAATTTTAAAATCGCCTATGGTGGCTTCCCTCCCATCTGAGTTCCTAAACTCCGAGTCTTCCGTCACAACGAACTCGAGTCCCGCTGCTGTTACACTTGAGCCAGAGATCAGGCTTATACTGCCGGTGACATCACGCTTGTCACCGTCTCGGGGTGAGTCACTCCCCGAGCCACCGCCGTTGCTGCCGGACCCGCCATTACCTGAATTGCCCCCTGAATTGTCGTCGTCGTCGCCAGAATCCACGGGACTATCATCTGAGCCGTCGTCATTAGAATCATCGTCTGACCCCTCATCAGAGTCATCGTCATCGCCACTATTGCTACCGCTATCTCCATCGATATCATTATTGTCATCGTCCGCATCATCATCGTTATCTGACGAGCCATCATTGCCAGGTCGGTCGGAGTCCTCCCCTGAACCCGCAGGAGTTTTTGTTGCTGGAACCCTTTGTGGACGGCGCTCAGTCACTTCAACAGTCGCTGTGGCGCCTGATCCTCCCCCCGATGGAATGGTGACCGACAATTTTATGCGTACGGCATCTTCTGGCACCTCTCCTAGCTGGACCGTTGTGGAGATGCTATTTCCTTCAACTAGTAGCGAAAGTTGACCTGATAGAGGTGTGGTTTCAATCGTGAATCTTCCATCTTGATCAGATATGGCGGAGTCGCCACTCTGGACGATAGTTACACTGAGACCTGGAAGAGGCTTCGCCGATTTATCTCCAATGAAGCCATCATAGAGCTGTCCACCACTTCCTCGAGTGCCGCCGCCGCAACCAATCCCGCTCAACAGAAGTACTGTGATTACCAAGTGTCGTAGCTTCTGAATCATACTGAGCCTCTATTTGTTAAGTGTTTGATCCTGTTTCGCCGGGAATAGTGGGTGGATTTGGGGATTGACCCTCCGCTCCAGCGGTGGCTGGCTCGATCACGCTAAATGAGCCAAGCGCGACGCGAAATGAACCGGTTCCGCTAACTCCTGTGTTGATGTCACGGTCATATCGTGAAAGAAAATTTCGCGCGCGCTCGTGTAGAGCGGACCCTTCCCGCATGCACCAGCTGCGAATCTCTGATAGCGCTTCGGCTGGAACGTTACGATATTCAGTTTTGAGGTGGTGATTCGGTTGAGTATCATTAGTCTTAAACGCGTTTTCCTCTACCGCTAGGTAGAGATCCTCAGCATCCTCGCTGAGCATCGAGAGAACTGCCTTCGGATCTCCCTTTGGGACAAACACCCGGGTAACGAGCTTAACGCGCCCATCTCGGGCTCGCTGAATCATGCCAAGGCGCTCCAACTCGAACGCAACTGTGTAGGGACTAATCGAATGACTCACCGACTGAACGAGCTCCGCAAACTCACTGGTCTTACTGTCAAAGGTTAAGGGCCGGGGCTTGCCACGGCGCGAATAAAAACGTTCGTCGTAGCGCCACTGATTAATAACATCGCTGGCGGTGTGTTTCTGCCTCGGTTCGAATCGCTCCTCTCCTCGAATGCTCGCCACGTCTGTCCGATGCACGCCTGTCATAAGAGTTACTCTGCTGGTACTGACCGCATCACCATGTTGCTCTAGTTGCATACAGGCTTGAGCTACAAATGCCCGCTTGAGCGCGTCGAGCACCTCACCCAGCTTGATTCCATGCTTTAGACAGATCTTAACGATCGGTCTGACAAGATGGGGCAGAGCTTTTAGTAGCAAGTCTTTGGTCATACGAGTGAGGGTGCAGCGCTATTGTGTCTTAATACCCGCGTCAGGTCTCCTTGTCGACATCTGTGGTGTTTAACACAGTAGCCGTAGGCTTGCCCACGGCTACTGTGGCAACCGAGTTGTGGTTTAGTTGTCGTCTCCTCCGCGTCCACGTCCACGTCCACGCCCACGACCCCGGCCACGCTCGGTCGAGTCATTGCGTTGACAGTCATCTCGGACGCTATCATCTCCGCGACCGCCCTTGTCATCGCCAGTCACTCTGGGGGTGGGAGTAGGAGAGGGGGTAGCAACACCAGTACCCCGAGTCGCTGTGCAGTGGTCTTCCATCTCCATCTCTCTGGCTGTTGGGACCAGACGCCCTGGAATCAGTTTAACCTTAACGCAATCGCCCATCGCAAAGGCATCGCGCGAGACGACAGTGTCTGCGAAGTCGCGGTAGACAGTGCGGGGAGTGAGCTCAACTCGCGTAGTGTTCAACACAACAAATGAGGTCGAAAGCTGTTGGATTTCACCCTGAATTATCGGTCGTCTTGGCTTTCTCCGACTTGCTTCCGCATCTCCCGTCGTCCCAAAGATCGTAAGAGCAATTAATGTAGCACTTAATAAAGTTGCTGGATGTTTACGCATAATTTCTACCTCCCGAAAGTGGTTTGTACCTCGTGTGCGTTGCCGCACGGTTTCCCAAAGAACCGAACCTTCCTCAAACAGAAGTTTTCAGTCTCAGTATGGCGAGGATGCAATAAATTTGCATCCCGTGTCAAGTTCCTCGTGGGGAATTTGTTGGATTGGCCCTATTCCCTGGTGCTTGGCACTGCTGAAACGGACTGTTACCGACAGCGCCTGTGTCGCGGTTCCTGTATCCATTCGAGGTTTAGCAACGCAGCTCCAACCCCTGCGCGATCGGAAATAGCTTGTTAAGGATGTACCAATCGATGTGGGGCCCGGGTGCTCCTGGAGTCGAGTCAGTAAGGGGAAGTGATTGAATCTACTCGCGCCGGTCGCGTCGATACCGTTGTGCCCCGGATTTTTGTCAGATAATCGGGCGGTAATCTGGAAACGGGCTTCGATACAGCATAAAGTCCCCGCTCTATGGCCGCTCACCAGCCAACATCGCAGGACAACCTGCCACAACTTCTCTTTTTTTTCGGTCTCGCCGGCGCTGGAAAGACCTACTGTGGCAACCTCATTTCAGCCCGTCTGGGGTATCACTGCTACGACCTGGACGCGGACTGCACCCCCGGCATGCGCCAAGCTATCGCTGAAGGAGCTCCATTTACCGATGAGATGCGAGATGAGTTTTTCGCCATCGTGAGCCAGCGGATTGGGGAGTTGAAGGCGTTGTATCCCAAGCTTCTCGTCATGCAGGCGGCCTACAAAGAGCGTCACAGAGACTTGGTAGAGGCCCAGCATCCCGGTTTGCGGTTGGTCTGGGTAGACGCGCCGGACGAGTTGATCGCGCGCCGTCTGCACGCTCGAGGCGACGCCGTGTCAGCTCAGTATGCCACCCGCATCAGAGCGAATTTTCAAACCCCAACCTCTGGGCCGCGACTCGTGAATGACGTGGCTGATGCGGAGCAGGTACTCGCCCGATTTCTGGAACTTTTCGCCACCGAAGTTTAGCTACAGGGGCTCCAGAGGATGTTTTTTTGACGGTTTTAGGCGCCAATGCCCTGTAGGCCCCTCGGCTGGTGATGACAAGCCCCTCGTAATTCCGTATAGTCCCCTGGTCTCTAGTCTTAGGGGCCGATAGCTTCCCCCTTCGCCGTTCCCCCTCTCGCCTCAGGCACCGGGGGACAAGTGGCTTCGGGGGACCAGCAGTCTGTCATTAACGACTTTGTGGGCCGATAGCTCAGTCGGTAGAGCAACTGGCTTTTAACCAGTGGGTCGGAGGTTCGAATCCTCCTCGGCTCAGTTTTTTTCCTACGCGAACTTGGCTGCTCCAAGATTTGCGTGACGGGCCGTTTTGTTCCTACGCAAACTTGCCGACGGCAAGATTTGCGTGACGGCCTAGGGGCGGATGCCCCTAGGGACCCCGCCGTTAACACCCACGAACATCATTCATCGTAGAGTAACCCAGGTACATGTGGCCACGCCAAGATGGGCGTGACGATGCGCGATCGAAGCTCCCCGAGTCCACCGATTCGTTTCAGATGTATCACCCGGAGGGCCTGTCTCCTGACAGGCCGGGTAGGTTCGATCTATCGAATTGAATTGCAACGGAAGACGCCAACCGAAACGGCGGCCGCGATCCCGGCCCGTCAGGAGACGGGCCCTCCGGATTGCATCATATCAATGAAACGTAGGGCTGCGCGCTTTATACGTTGAAGCGGAAGTGCACGATGTCGCCATCCTGCATGATGTATTCCTTTCCTTCGGTGCGCATCTTTCCGTTCTCCTTGGCTTTAACCTCGGAGCCGGCCGCGACGTAGTCCTCGTAGGAGATAACTTCGGCTCGGATGTATCCACGCTCGAAATCGGAGTGGATCTTTCCTGCGCACTGTGGACCGGTGCTGCCAGCCTTGGCGGTCCACGCGTGAGCCTCCTTCGGTCCGATGGTGAAGAAGGTGATGAGTTCGAGAAGTTTGTATCCAGCGATCGTGAGTCGGTCGAGGCCAGACTGTTCAACGCCCATCGAGGCGAGAAACTCCTTGCGTTCAACGGCGTTGAGCTCAGCGATCTCCGCTTCAACTTGGCCCGAGATCGTGACGAGCGGTGAGTTCTGCTCGGCGGCATAGGCGGCCAAAGCATCTATCGGGTGCGAGCCTCCCGGTGTAGGCACATGCAGGAGATCTTTTTCATGGACGTTAGCGACGAAAAGAACAGGCTTCGAAGTTAGAAGGTTACTGGAGACCTCGATCCAATCCTCCTCGCTGCCTGAGAATTGCGGTGAGGTCTTGAATGCTCGAGCGGGCTTTCCTTGATTGAGCCATGACTCCAATCCTTCAAGAAGGGTCACTCGGGCCTTTGCTGCCTTGTCTCCGGATTTAGCGATCTTTTCGAGTTTAAGCTTCGCTTTCTGAATGGCGTCGAGGTCAGAGAGGATGAGCTCGGTGTCGATCGTCTCTACATCGCGGCGTGGATCAACTCCGCCGTCGACGTGTACGATATTCTCATCATCAAAGCATCGAACAACGTGCGCGATAGCGTCGACGCTTCGAATGTGGCCGAGGAACTGGTTGCCGAGTCCTTCGCCCTTGGAGGCTCCACGAATAAGACCAGCGATATCGACGAAGGTCATCTGCGCTGGGATCAGCTTCGCAGACTTAGCGAGGTTCGCCAGGATCTCAATGCGTGGATCGGGAACAGGTACCGCTCCCGTGTTCGGTTCGATAGTGCAGAAAGGGAAGTTAGCGGCAGCGGCCTTAGCCGAGGTGAGCGCGTTGAAGATGGTCGATTTGCCAACGTTGGGGAGTCCAACGATACCACATGTAAATCCCATGGAGGTCCTTTGCGTAACACTAGAAAAGAGAGGACCGGAAGACCTCCCCTCGGCGGTGCGTCATACACCCGCTCGCAGATGAGTTGGTAGCATGCGCACCGTTACATTTCAACGGATTGGGGGGCTTTTATAGGGCTAAGTGCCCG
>JAIXPR010000417.1 GCA_027486155.1 Pseudomonadota bacterium
GGACTATCCGGAGCGTGTGGTTCTCCACCTTGAGGCCGTGCGACACGCGCGCGAGGTGGTGCGCCAGTGGCGGGGGCGACCTGAGTTCAGAGCCCAATCACGGGGCACCCTCTCAAAGCACGGGAGCCGCAAAAGGCCGAGGCGGGGGTCTACGCCGACCAAGGGATCCCTCAACCAACTCTCTCTCTTCCCGACCCCTCAGGGTTGATGGAGCGGCCTAGATCTTTACATTCTGACTCATATAATCCGCACCCCTGCTTGACATGCCAAACTACCTACTGATACACATAGCGCCCTGTTGACACCTCTCGCTTTTTCGCTGTGTCTCTAATTCACAGATCATACCGCGGATACGGGACTTTTTAGGAACTAACGACATGAAACGATTAGCAAAGAGCCTCTTCGCGTCAGCGGCTCTCCTAACCTCTGCCCTCCCCTCGACGGCCATCGCCGATGACCGGGATGAGATCAAGCTCCTCAAGGAGCGCTTGGCGGCTCTTGAAGCGAAGCTGAATGACCAAGATAAAAAATTCGTAGAGCAGGACAAGAAGGTCGAGGAAACAACCACCTCCCTCGCTAGCGAGATTAAGCAAACGCGCCTCGGCCAGCTTCTCCCCGAGAAGAAAGAGCTCAAGAGCCAGTGGGGTATGGGTCCGGCCGCATCCAGTGTCTATAACGTGTCGAGCGGTCTCTCCATCGGTGGATACGGTGAGCTGACCTACCAGGACTTCGTTCAGAACGCCAACGGAAAGGATGCCATCGGCGATACGTACCGACTCGTTACCTACATCGGATATAAGTTCAGCGATAACATCCTCTTCAACTCAGAGATTGAGCTCGAGCACGCAACCACCGACGAGATCGGTGGCCAATCCGGGGATAAAGCGGGAGAGGTTTCGGTTGAGTTCGCCTACCTCGACTTCTTGCTTGAGAAGCAGTTCAACGTTCGTGCGGGTAACGTGCTTATTCCGATGGGTTTCATCAACGAAATTCACGAGCCGAACTACTTCTACGGCGTGATTCGTCCAGATGTTGAGCGATACATTATCCCGACAACGTGGCGAGAGATGGGTATGGGATTCTTCGGCCAAGGGGATGCGGCTGGAAAGCTTGAGTACCGTACCTACCTCGTCAACGGACTCCGCGCATCCCGATTTGAGGACACCGGTATCCGAGATGGCCGACAGAAGGGTAACCAAGCTCTCTTTGAGGATGTTGCCTGGACAGGACGACTCGACTTTACCCCGGATGCCGTTCCAGGGCTTCTCATGGGAAGCTCATTCTGGCTCGGAGGATCAGGCCAGAACGAAGAGTTCGATGGCAGCTATCCAACCGTTCTCACGACGATCGGGTCGGCGCATGCTCAGTATAACTACCGACAACTCCAACTTCGCGCGCTTGGCGCATGGACAGGAATTCAGAATGCCGCCGACGTCAGCGAGCAAAACGGCGAGACTATCGGAAGCCGACAAGATGGATGGTATGTTGAGGGCGCCTACGATATCCTTCCTCACCTTGTAAGCGGGACCCGGCAGAGCGTAGCGCCGTTCTTCCGGTACGAGCGGATGGACACCCAAGCGGCTGTTCCCTCTGGCTTCCCACGAGACGGCTCACTGGATCAAACGATCTACACCGTCGGATTTTCCTACAAACCGGTGGACAAGGTTGTGATCAAGGCAGACTACAAGAACTACCAAGTTGATGGACCAACACCACCAGCGGATGCCGTAGCTTTAGGTCTCGGCTTCGTTTACTAAAGGAAAGCTTGAAGAGGATGGAGAGATATCTCGAAAAAGGTATTCAGCGAAGTGTTTTCGCGCTCCGCATCCTCCTACCGGCACTCCTAACTCTGTGCGTCGCGGCGGCTCCACACGCCGCGCGCGCAGAGGTTCTATTGGCCCAGGACGAGGCAATGGAAGCCGCCTTCGGCGCCGGAGCCCAGATCACCTCGCACACCAAAAAGATATCCTCAGAGCAAAAGATTGAGATCGAGGAGCTCGCTCAGACAAAGCTCACCTCGTTATTCCTCCACTACTATGAGGGACGGCGGAGCGGGGAGTTCCTAGGATATGCGGTTATAGACTCTCGAGTCATGCGCACCAACCTCGCGGTCTTTATGGTGCTCCTCTCAAAAGAGTTAGTGGTTCAAAAGGTCATCCTTCTCGCCTTTCACGAACCCTCCGATTACCAGCCAACTGATAGCTGGCTCAAACTCCTTGAGGGATCCAGACCGATGCAGGATTTAGTACCTGGACAAGGACTGGCTCCGATAGCAGGATCAACCTTGACCGTGAACGGCTTGTCGGACGGCGTACGGGCTGTCCGGGCTTCGTTCGAAGTTCTCCTCATGGAAGGGAAGTAATGCGATTTATCATCACCGGCGAATGGAGTCGTAATACGCTCTTACGAGTGATCGTTCTCTTTTTCCTTTTTTACTGCTTCGCCTTCTGGCTCACCAACTTCGGGCTCTACATGGAGATGGGGTTAAGCTATCAAGGTGTCGTCGAGCACTACCTGGGCTCCCCTGAGAAGTTTACCCGCCCCAAAAGTATCCGTGGACTTATGGAGGTGAGCCACTTTCACCTCTTCGCGATGGGAATCTTTCTTGTATCACTCATGCACCTCCTCCTCTTTGTTCCGGTTAACGGGCTGCTTAAATTGGTACTTATTGTGGCCGCGTTCACGAGCGCGTTCCTGGATGAGGCCTCTGGATGGCTGATCGTATTTGTGAGCCCTCTCTTCGCATACATGAAGATAGCGTCGTTTGTGGTGCTTCAACTCTCACTCATTACCACCATCGCGCTCTCAGTGTGGTCGGTGGCTATGTCGCAACGCAACGCCTACGCGGACTCCGCGCAACGTTCCCGGCCATCGTAGCTCGTATGAAACTCACCCGACTCCTCGTCATAGCGATGAGCCTCGGCGTCGGGTGTTCCGTGGTCTCGCGAACGGACTCGCCACCGCAA
>JAIXPR010000382.1 GCA_027486155.1 Pseudomonadota bacterium
GCCGAGAAAGCCAATACCAAGACGAATTTTTTCCCGACCAAGCTGCGTAAGTACAACTACTTAGGTCGTAGATCTCGGGAAGGCGCACTCCGGGCTACCCAGCCAAGTAGGAGAGGCGCCTGGCCTATTCCCCCTCAATCACCGACTCGGTGTTAAAAGCGCTCTCCAGCTCCTCAAGCCCTTGCTCATCCTCATCACCGGCATGTGGCGCGCTCAGTGTGGAGGGCGGCGCTTCGTCACCTCCATCGGCGGAAGTTTCTGAATTCGAAGAAACGTCCGCGGTGGTCCGCACTCCACCCGACGTTACAATAATGCCAAACGCTCCAGGATTGGTGTCATATCTGTCTCCACTCGACGACAATCCGGTCAAGGTAATCACGACCTCCATATCAAAAGGAGTAGCTGGAAGTTGGTCCCGATTAAAGGCGAGCCATTCAAATATTGCTGGTGGAATGATCGGCACCTGGGCAAACACCCTATTGCAGTTTGACCGAAAGCTTGGAGGGAGACTCGTCACAATCGGACGTCGAATGCCGCCTGTCTGGTCCCCTGCCCCCCCCTGAATTCCAGCCTCAGCGGGACCGGCGAGCATGTTAAGCGCAAAGGTGGTGGATGGCGGTTGCACAGATGAACCAGCGATAAAGTAATCAAGGAGCAGTCGGTCGGCTCTAAAAAACTGACCCTGCAAATTATTTTGTAGCCCTACGTCGGCGAGGAATGTTCCGTTTTGTATCATCGACGCTTGATCCAGGTTCAGCATCGCGCCTGTCAGCATGGTCGTCGGCAAAGCTCCGCATCCTGACGTGGCGCTACTCGGTGTTGCGGTGGGCACCGGAGTTCCGTTTATTGCCCCTGACGCGCTGCCATCGAAGACCCCAAGAAAGGTAACCGAGACCCCCTGGTCATTGTTCGACGCTCCGTTTCCACCACATCCAACCATCGCAAACATCGATATCAGGATAGTGAGGAGGCCTCTGTACTGTGTCATAGCAAATCCCTTCAACGGTAGAATCCTAGGAATCAGACTTCATGATTGAATTGTCGAAACTTCCCTCGACGATTCTTGGTGTAATAAAGAACAACAGCTCTTCGTCGGTATTCGTCGTTTGGAGCCGCCGGAAGAAGGTTCCAAGCACCGGGATATCTTTAATGAAAGGGACTCCGGTAACATCGTCCTTATCCATCAGCTTGTAGATACCTCCGAGCGCGAAGGTTTGCCCACTCGATACGAGTACCGAAGAGCTCGCGCTACGCTCGATTTCGTTCGGAATTCCCTCGACCGTCGAATTTCCGAAGGTGCTGGACTTCGCCTTAATATCGAGCAAGATGTAGTAGTCAGGTGAGGCTTGCGGTGTCACGTTCAAAACGATACCAGCTTCGATAACCTCGGTCGCGGCCCCTCCCGTTCCGTTCGCGGTAGATCCCTGACCTGTAGCCACAGATGTTCCTCCGCTCGGCAATCGGACACGGTACTTCTCAACGCTCTTAATCTCCGCGGGTTTGTTGTTGGTCGTAGCGACCGCCGGACGGCTTACAATGCGGATTCGCCCCTCGGACTCCAACTGCGTAAGCCGCAGCTCAAGGGTCTTCGAGCCATCGGCGCTATCGAACAACATGCTCACAGCAGAACCAGCAGTAGTCGAAACAGCGGCTGGGAAGGCAGATGCTCCAAGGCCGTTATTCGCGAGCGTACCACCAACCGAAATCGCAGATGGGAAGTTAAGCCCCGTTCCGTTACCCGTTGAAGGTGACTGAATGTACTGGAAACCGAGCTCGCTACCGAGATCGCGAGTAAGGTTTCGGCTCGCCTCAACTATCTGGGTCTCAAGCAACACTTGAGGGGTACGAAGGTCGACCTTCGATACAAGCTCTGTAACGTTATCGATACCCGATTGGATATCTTTGACGATGAGTTGGTTAGACCGCTCGTCGTAGGCGACCGTACCTCGCTCTGAAAGAACGGTCTCAACGAGAGACTTAAGTTCAGAGGCCTTGCCGTAACTGACGCGGATATACTTCACTACGAGCTGAGCGAGCTCCATATCGGCGATCTGCGCCTGTTTGAGCGACTCACGCTCAACGCGCAACTTATCGATCGGCGCGATGCGCATCACGTTACCCTCGAGTACCTTATCGAGGCCGTGCGTTTTGAGAATGACATCGAGGGCCTGGTCCCACGGTACATCCGTAAGACGAAGGGTTACCTTACCCATAACATCCTCGTTCGCGACGATGTTGAGGTTTGAAACCTCCGCGATAATTCGAAGAGCGTTGTCGATATCGGTATCTTGTAGGTCAAGAGATATCAGTTTACCGGTGTACCGAGCCGTATCGCCGAGCAAGGAGCGAACCTCACTCTCAGACATCTCCTCGGTACCACCTGATTCCGCCGCCTTCTCAGATTTCGCGGCTACTGAGGAATCCTTTACTTGAGTCTCGCTCTTCTCCTTGGCCGGGAGCTCAGGTTTGGTTTCCTTCGGGGCGAGCTGAGCACGCATATCATCGACAACGCGCTTGAGATCGCTTGTCTCTTCCACGATAACTTGAGACCCGGCAACCCGAGCGGTAAGATAGATGTCAGGTTGAGCGAAGATCCTAATGAGCGCGTCCTGTCCTCGAACAGTCGACCGCACCGACCTAATCGGCGCTGTCTGAGATTCGGAGAACAATGTGGAGCTCAATGCGCTATCCGGAAGGCTCGTGTTTTTTAGGGTCAATACGTACTCAGAGGGAGCGGTTCGCTCAATTGTGAACTCAGGGGTCGATTCAACATCGATAGCGACCGCCGTTGAAGAGCCCTGCGACGATGAAAGACGAACACTTTTCGCCTTGATCGATTTATCGTTCAGGCGTGCCGCTACCGGAATCACAGAAACTTCCTGCGCCATGACATCAGGCACCTTCGCCGGCGAGACCGCGCTCTCGACAGGCTTGACCTCCTTAATCGCGGGCGCTTCCTCTTTCTTCTCGACTTTCGGGGCAGCGTCTTTGAGAGAGGCGGGCACAACCGCGTTCTCTATCTTCGGAAGACGCTCGGTTACGGCCTTATCTTCCTTTTCGATTTCAGGTAAGCGAGGCTCTGACTTAACTTGCACGACGGCTGGTTTCTCGGTGTTGTTACCAGCGGCTTTTACGGCCACCTGGTGTTCCTGTTTCATCACGCCGGTCGAGAGGGTAACGACGATCTTACCACCTTCGGCCCGAACGGTATGCGAGATATCCTGGCCCTCGGCCAAATCCATCACGATCCTGCCGGAGGTTGGCTGCGCGCCAATTCGAATTGAGGAAACACGATCAAGATCAGCTATCGCGAGATTCTTATTAGAGCTAATTTTTTGTGATGTCAGGTCAATAACAAGTCGAGGGGGATTCTGGAGTCGTT
Organism: Pseudomonadota bacterium; assembly: GCA_027486155.1. Classification (GTDB taxonomy): domain Bacteria; phylum Bdellovibrionota_C; class UBA2361; order UBA2361; family OMII01; genus OMII01. The sequence goes on from JAIXPR010000382.1 coordinate 3,383, forward strand.
TAACCTCATAGATCGGTTGAGCGGAGCCCGTTTCAATCAGGACGTGATCCATACCGTTGGCGTTGGCCACATGAACACCAACACTTCCACTCGCGAGAGGAGCCACTGAGCGACCAGCCGTTGCGGCGGCTGAGGACGGGATAGCATCGCTAGCATCCGCTTTCGAAAATGGTTCAGCGTTCGCCGAGGACGCAAGCGCGAGCGACAACGCGAGCGTTGTTCTCAACATGACGTAATGAACTAAGTGAGACTTCATGCCTTCTCCCTGAAAGCCGCCACTTCAACGCAGCGCTCACCAGCGATGTCCTTACGAACAATCTGTCGTGTCTTGGACGTCGTACTCCGCTGGTTAAACATGCCGCAGGATTCCTTCTGAAAAACCTCACTGGTAAAAACCGGTGAAAGCTACTCCTGAGCTCATCATTTCTCTCGCCTTCACTTCGATCGATCTCGACGAGGCTTTTCGCCTCCGATGACGATTGATGATTTGAACTCTCCAAGATGAGATGGTTGCGTGATTTCAAAGGACGCTGAAAAGTTTGGGATCGGCTGCTACGAACTAAGGGGACCGCGAATCAACCACCGTCCCACACAAAAGCAAACGGCGTCACTCTCAATTCTCGAGGCAACGCTCTGATGGAGAGTGCGTATAAGACGTTGTTTTCAGCCAAAAGTGTAATTCGATCCAATGCACTGGGGCTTCAATTCCACGCGCCGTAAAACTCTCGACACGAAGCCATTCGAGCTTCGTGAGACCGTCGCTCGTAAACATAACAGTGTTAGCCAACGCGCCCCTTATCGTCAGGGAATACTCCCCGGCCGTCTTGAGAGATTCGAAACTCTTTATCTCCACTCCCGCTTTATCGGTCGCTTCCCCCAAGATTGAGTGTATGACTCGGTCGTCAAGCGCCCGCGACTCATGAGATACCAGATCCGATCGAATCATGGAGAGGCGAGCCCTAACCTGTTCCAACGCGTCTCTCAGCTTCTCTTCCCGAGCCACCCCACTCATCATCGCTCGATATTCCCCTTTTCCGCGTTGCACCTCATGGACTGTTGGTGCCACGACGACTACAGCGAGAGCCGTCCCTACACACACGTAGAAACACAGCAGGAAGATACACATGCGCCGAGTAGTAGGTACGCGCGGCGAATTGAAGAGCGTTGTCGCAGTCCTACTGCCGAGACTCATTGAGAACCTCCTCATCGTGCAAGGGAACGGCGATGCTCCCTGAGATACTAAATTCGCGAGCCCCTTGCTTCTTCCCTACGATCTCCCTTGAGGCATCGAGCCGAACGCGTTCGATGACACCTTGTGAAACGAGCATGTCCAGGAACCTGGAGAGGGACGCCTCCGTAGCTGATGATCCCACCACGGACACATGGTCACCCTCCACCGTAACCATGGTTATCCACACATCGTCCGGCAAGGTACTGCCGAGACTCGTCAACATCCGTAGCGGTCGACCGCGCGATACCTTGGCTTGCGTGAGCCAGTCACGGAGGCGCTCGGACCGTTCGAGTTCAGAGCGGCAAAGGGCGAGCGTCTTGGCTACCTCTTGAGCGTGAGCGGTACCATCGGCTCGGAGGGGCTGATACCATCTGTGCACTATCCGCACCCCTATCGTTACGCATGCGATGAGGAGGCACGAATAGACCATGTGCCGAACAAGAAGCGCGCGCGCTTCCGCCGGCGATAAGGACGATCGATCGATCAGACTCCCCCTCATGCAGCCGCCTCTTCCCACTGCGAGAGCGCGTGCGCAACGAGTTGGCTGTTTCGCGCGGGGAGGTGTCGCGCCACAGGGAGGGACCCGAGAAGCTGGACACAACTGGAGCTATACCTCTCAGATATCATCGTATACAGCGCTTGAGGACCGTTAACGACAAGGGATAGCACCGCGGTCGGTTCATCGGATTGATCATCACTATCTCCGGAGATGAATTTTCCCCTCAGCTCATCAACTGTCTCCGGTAGCTCATTGAGAGTTCCACAGTACGTATCTTCGTTGAACAGGTAGAGGATCGGACCCGTGGAGGAGGGATCGACATAGGCCACCTGTCCATTACCTACTCGGCCGCCCCACAACGAAGCCGCGTAGTGCAGCACAAATGGTCTGGGAAGGAGGTAGCTTAGATCTAAAGCCACCGACCTACACACCTCCTCCAGCGCCCCAACGAGTGGCAACTTCGCTGCTATCAGAAGCACCGTACTTCCACCGTTAGGGAGGGAGATTGCGTGATGGATCCGCGCCTTCACATCTTGAGGTCTAAGAAAGGCTCGTTCCAATGCGGCGTGACACAGCACGGTGTCCGACAGCGCACCAAGATGGGGAGGCAGCGAGACCCACGACACGAAGGAGGCGCTCACGGGCAACGCGACCGCGCACCGCCGTACCGTAGGTTTGCGCTCTTCCGTCAATTCACGGAGAACGGCGGCATATCGAGAAGGGTCGTGAAAAAATTCCCCTGCTAGAAGTTCCGCCGAGGAGGTCTCGATGTCGACATACCTGGCACCACCATATCTATCCACGCGCGCGCACGTAACGCCGTCATCACGGATATCCATCCCAAGAATAGGCTCCCGCCCAAACCACCACCTATCGATAAAAGCTCTCATAAGGTCGGCATCCGTTCCGCCCAAGTGATCGAGGTTGCGAGCGCGAAGTTGCGCTGTGACCACAAAAAAAGAGTGGGTGTCGCGCACACCGGCGCGTGCGCAAAGAATTCAACTCGTTACCATCAGAGAAGCTCTGTCAAAAGGCACATCTTCCTCGAACCCGCATATTGAGAGCATTCGACGCTTCCAACTTAAGGGGAACGGGGTAGAATAGCGAAAAGATGTCCCAGTTATCCCTCATAACAACACCCGATCCCCCACCCCAAGAGGTACCAGACTACTTGGTTACGGTTGTGGTCCCCCCTTTGGAGGGGGAATACCTCTATGCCCTCAACGCATCTATCGCGCCTGAGGTCTCTGTCGGTTGCATACTAGAGGTGCAACTCGGAAGACGAGCAGTTCCCGGGTTCGTCGTATCAGCGAATTCAGAGCGGGAGCGCCGCGCCGCTGAAGAGGTGCTCGCGCGCGGAATCAAGATCAAGGCAATCGCAACGACCTCTCGCCCCATCAAAGCTTTCACCGAGAAGCACCTAGCGTTTTTTGAGTGGATTGCGAAGTACTACGCGGAGCCGCTCTCTAAGATCCTTGATGTAGCGGTACCAACTCCGGCGTTCGGTAGAAAAGACCCCTTCATCACCTTGGTCTCTCCTATGCCCGACCTCAAACGGGGCGCTGCCCAACAGCGCGTCATAGACTTTCTCCTTAAGGAACAAGGGTGGACGCAGGTCTCCTCAGTTCGTCAAACGTGTGACGTATCATCAGCGATTATTCGAACACTTGAGGAGAAGGGGTTCATTCAAAGCGCTCTCGTACCTCCATCCTCTGAGGAGCCGCGTACCGCACACGTCGCGACGTCCCTCCTAGACTCGCTCTCTCCGGAGCAACGGGACGCGACCCTACCGATCCTCTCTCACGCAACCGACAAAACATTCTCGTCCTTCCTCCTCCATGGTGTGACGGGAAGTGGAAAAACCGAGGTGTACCTCGAGCTGATCATCGAAGCTCTCAAACATGGAAGGTCCGCCCTCGTGGTAGTGCCGGAAATCGCGCTCACCCCACAACTCCTCGATAGATTTCAGACTCGCCTTGGTCAACGGGTCGCCGTCCTCCACAGCAGCCTCAAACCACATCAGCGGTGGCAACACTGGGCCAGCGTACTCTCAGGAGAGACGAAGGTCGTGATAGGGGCGCGATCCGCTATCTTCGCCCCGATGAAGGATCTCGGCGTCATCGTCGTCGATGAGGAGCACGACGGTTCCTTTAAGCAGGGCGAGGGCATTCGATACAACGCGCGAGACCTCGCGGTTGTTCGGGCCAAACTCGTGGGCTGTCCGATCGTGCTCGGCTCAGCGACACCATCCCTTGAAAGTTTTCATCATGCCAAGACCGGCAAGCATCAACTCCTCACCCTCAAGAGTCGATTCTTCACATCGCGGCCCCTCTCTTTCGACCTGATTGATCTCAATCGCCTCAAACCGTGGGAGATGCCATCCCGAAATATCTCTCCGAAACTCCTTACCGCCCTTAAAGAGGCGCTCCAGAGCGGCGAGCAAGCGTTCGTCCTCTACAACCGACGTGGATTCGCCAGTTATTTGCAGTGTACTGGGTGCGAGACCGTCGTCGGTTGCCCGCACTGTAGCGTAACGCTCACCTATCACCGAAACTCAAATTCCCTCCTCTGCCACTTCTGCGGCTTCACCACCCCACCTCCGGTTGCCTGCTCAAGTTGCGGCGCGAAGGATCCCCGAGCATCTGGAAACCTTGAAGCGGAGCCACTTTTTAAACAACGGGGAGCTGGTACAGAGCGGGTCTTTGAGGAGATATCGGAGCTTCTTCCCTCAGCTCGCATCGCGAAACTCGATCGAGACGCCGTCAAAACTATCGATGATTACACCGAGGTGCTCCACAAAATGCGCGCGAAGGAGATCGA
>JAIXPR010000064.1 GCA_027486155.1 Pseudomonadota bacterium
AATCCCGCATAAGTAATCGCGTCGCGAATCCACCAACATTCGTTCTATCGTGTCCTCTGCGCCGCGCGATCTCCCCGGACACAACCGTAGCGAAGCTAAAGCGACGGATAACTTTCATCCGAGGAATAAAGTAGACAGCCGCCCCCAGCCCCGAAAAGAAGGTAACGAGGATAAGCGTCGTTAAGCTCGCCAACGTAGCTCCACCTGAAACCTCAAACGCCGATGCTCCCAGCGCGGTTACCCCTATCGCGATGAGAGCTAAGGCTCTCTTCGCGGGTTTAAGCTTGCTGATAAACAGACTGTCATCGGAGACCCCGACGTCGAGGAGATCGTCGAGGTATGATTCTAGAACCTCAACGGGAATGAAGGCGACAGCGTGGCCGAACTCCCGACTAAAACGGGGTCCAGGGATGAGAGCGCCACACAACCGTCGCTCATAATCGAGCAAAGCCCGACCTGTCTGTTGGTATTGCTCGAGGAGACGGTTACAACCGCCGAAAGGAGAACGAAGAGTATCGCCGGCAAGAGGAGCTGTCTTCATATGCCCAGATGAGAACACAAGATCGCTCTCGTCACAATTAGCCTCGACAGCGTGTCACGATTCGTGAACTACCGTGACCGTCGGCTCCGCACCCGAACGGGTACAGGCTTGAGTCCCAGCAATGCCGCTACGAGAGCTTCAAATATGCTGAAAAATTTTGGCATCGTCCTTCTCTAAGAGGGTAGAAAACTATCCTTATCAGTAAGATGTTCGACACTTTCCTTATATTCTAAACATTTGTGCCTGTTTTTGTACTTTTTTTGTCGCCTCTCCTGTAACTACCTGATGAGTGGTAAAGTTTTTTTCAGCCGAGTGCGATTCGGCCCTAAGCGGCGGCACCCTGTGTCATATCACCCCCGGAAGCGCTCGTAGGACGCCCCGGTCGGGTCATCGCTCTCAGGTCCAACATGCGATCGATATCCTCCTCGGGCAGAAGGTTAATCGACCGAGCGACCTCTCGAAGACTTCGGTCCTCGCTCACCGCGCGAGCGACGACATCAGCCGCGGCATCGTGACCCACCACTGGAGTAACGGCTGTTACCGCCGCCAAACTTCGCTCCGCAAAGTAGGCGCACCGTTCAGTGTGAGGTGAAATTCCATCCACACACAGGCGAGCGAACGTGGAGGTCACCGTCGAAAGGATGTCCACCGATTGCAGTACGTTGTACGCGAGGACAGGCATCATCGTATTGAGCTCAAAATTCCCATGTTGCGCGCTCACTACCACGGTAGTGTCGTTGCCTATCACCTGGGCGCACGCCATCATCACCGCCTCGCAGATTACTGGGTTTACCTTCGCGGGCATGCTGCTTGAGCCAGGCTGAAGGGTTGGAAGGGATATCTCGCCTAACCCGCAACGGGGACCGGAGGCGAGCCACCGTATATCATTCGCTATCTTCATCAGTGCCACGGCCAGACACCTCAATTGTCCACTGACCTCCACAACAACATCCTGCGTCGATTGCGCGGCGAAATGATTCTCGGCCTCGCGATAGGTGGACCCGGTCAATTCATTGATACGATGTATCGCCTTCCTCGCGAACTCTGGATGCGCGTTAATACCCGTTCCAACGGTCGTGCCGCCCAGCGCCAGCTGCAGCAACCCCTCCCCCGATCGCCGCAATCGCTCCAGCGACTGCTTCATCTGCGCGGCGTATCCACCGAACTCTTGTCCCAAGGTTATAGGGGTGGCGTCCTGCAAATGAGTCCGGCCAGCTTTAACGATATCAGAGAACTCCTGTGCCTTCGCCTCGAGCGATCGTTGCAGTAAGGCGATGCGAGGGCAAAGGCGTTTGAATATCGTTTCGTAAACGCCGATGTGGATAGTGGTGGGGAAGACGTCGTTGGAGGACTGGCACATGTTCACGTGATCGTTGGGATGAATGGAAGCTCGAGCTCCCCGCTCTCGCCCTAATAGTTCAAGGGCTCTGTTTGCGATGACCTCATTAGCGTTCATATTGGTGGATGTCCCCGACCCGGTCTGAAAGACATCCACTACGAAGTGGCGATAGAGGAGCCCACTGACGACCTCAAGTCCCGCCGTCACGATCGCGTTACCTCGTTCCTGGTCGAGCAGTCCAAGAGAGACGTTGGCGTGCGCCGCGGCGACCTTCACCATACCAAGGCACGCGATAAAGTTTTGAGAGAGTCGCAAATTGGAAAACGAGAAGTTTTCGACCGCTCGTTGGGTTGAGGCCCCCCAGAGGGCTTCCTGTGGCACATGTTTCTCCCCCATGGAATCCCGTTCCAGACGCATATTCATAAGATTCATCCTCCCCCAAAATACTCCGTGGCCGATCTAGCGCCCCCTCTCCCCTTCTCTACCCCTCATGAGATCTGGGCGCCGGCTCTTCCGGAGGGGGATTTATAGCGGGGGAACACCCCGAAGATTGCCCTGATGGGAAAAGATGACTATGATCCAGCTCGATTAACGGTAACTGACACTTAGCTCTATGTATAAAAAAGTCATCCTCTCCCTCGTCGCGCTTCTCTCATACACGTCCGTGTCGAACGCGGAGGTAAAGATCGCCACCGTTGATGTCTCGCGCATCGTAAACGACAACCCTGAAGCGCTCGCGAAGAAGAAGGACCTCGATACGTTCTCGGAAGAAACAAAGAAGAAGCTCGAAGCGAAGGGCAAGGAGCTCCAAGCTCAAAAGAAGAAATTAGAGGACGCTAAGGTATCCGCCGAATCCAAGGAGGCTGAGAACTTCCGTAATCAGGTACGGGATTTCGAGCGTATGCGCGGCGACGCTAAGGCAGACCTCGAGAAACGATACATGAAGGTCAACAAAGATTTGACTGAGAAGGTGTACAGCCAGATCGAAAAGTACGCCAAGGCTAACAACTACGACCTGATCATCGATAAGAGTGACAAGTACCGTGGACCGATCCTCTATGGTGATACCGCGGTGGACGTCACCGACGAGGTATTGAAGACGGTTAAGTAAGAGCGCCGATAAACTCTCTCGCCTAGGGAGCCGAGGCAAGCTTCCTCCCTGCTGCGAAAGCAGACCTTGGGTTACTCATCAATTTTCAGGGAGGAAGAATCGCTCACGTTGACGGCTACGTATGACGGGAGACGACAACCGTCAACGGCTATCGGTTTACGTTATACGGTAAACGTCCTCGTCATCGTCAGCGAATTTTTGAGGTGCGTTCCAAGGTGAGACTATTGGTAGGTTTTGCCTTGTCTCCCCAGGGAGCCAAGATATCCATTCTTGAGCGTATGTGTTTCTCGTATCTAGAGTCACCATGTGTGGATAAAAGTCCACCAAGCTCCATTTTTTCACAGGCCCTCGAAAGCCATTCGTACAATTGCGCCGCATTTAGTAAAGGGGCGCTGCTGTAGTTCCGACCTTAATGGTTATGAGGTCGGTGTTTTTTGGCTTGGTAGCCTGCTTGATTTGGGTGACTTCGGAGGCCCATGCGTCAACGGGAAGTCCAAGCTCCTCACTACGAAGGGTTACTGAAGCCACCACACGGACGATAGCGCCCGGGCACAAGGTGGGGGAGTCGCGCCATGCGGCGCCGCGAGAGGCACTCCCCTCCCGACTTATCCTCGAGGAGCCGATCAAGGTGAAAGACCTTTCATCCGGAGCCGCTGATAAGGTGAGATCCCTTGCCACGGGGGACTCCGCCGTTAATGCATGGTTTCCCGGTCGGGGTGCTATCGGCGTCAACGTTAAGGTCACCTGGTAACGTTCTGATCTAACTCTGGACACTTTCCTCGACCTCAACGAAACTGGGCGGCGATATGTCGCTACCCGCTGTCGATCTCCTTTCCTCCACCCTTAAAAACACCTTCGGATATTCCTCGTTCCGTCCGTTGCAACGTGAAATCATGGAAGAGACCCTCGCGGGGAGGGATGTTCTTGCGCTCCTTCCAACAGGTGGCGGTAAATCACTCTGCTATCAGCTCCCAGCGCTCATTCGCTCCGGGCTCACCATTGTCATTTCGCCCCTCATCGCGCTCATGAAGGACCAGGTCGATAGCCTCCTTGAGAACGGAGTGAAAGCCGCGTACCTGAACTCTTCGCTGACAGAGGATGAGTCCAAAGACACATGGCGGCAACTCTTTCGCGGCGAAATCAAAATCCTCTACCTCTCACCAGAGCGACTCCTGGTAGAGGGCATGTTGGATACGTTCGAGCAGCTCAAGCTTGAGTTTGTGGCGGTCGACGAGGCTCACTGTATCTCCTCATGGGGGCACGACTTCAGGCCTGAGTATCGTGCGCTCAAAGCGGTTCGCGCGCGATTCCCTCACGTGCCGATGCTCGCGCTCACCGCTTCCGCAACCGAGCGGGTCCGTCAGGACATCGTCGAGATGCTTGAGCTGCGGAACCCTCGTAACTTTGTCGCGAGCTTTAATCGACCGAACCTCTCCTACCGAATCATTCCGCGCCTCTCCCCGATCAAACAGATCCTTGAGATTCTCGCGGGAGACAAGGAGGAGTCCGGGATTATCTACTGCTTGAGTCGGGCTCGTACCGAGTCCGTCGCCGCGGACCTCGTGAAAAAAGGGATTAACGCCGAAGCCTACCACGCGGGCCTTTCAGCGGAGGAGCGAAACAAGCGCCAAGAGCGATTCGTCAAAGACGAGACACAGGTCATGGTAGCGACGATCGCGTTCGGTATGGGAATCGACAAACCGGATGTGCGTTTCGTCATCCATCATGACCTTCCCAAGAATATCGAGAGTTACTACCAAGAAACTGGGCGAGCGGGACGTGATGGGCTACCGAGCGAATGCGTCATGCTCTACAGCTCAGCGGACGCGGCGAAGCTCCGAGTTTTTATTGATCAGCTTACTGACCCGTTGGAGCGTGATATCTCTAGTCGCCAACTCTCTCGCCTCCTTCAGTTCGCTGAAGGGTCCGAATGTCGTCGCGTCTCCCTCCTGAGCTACTTCGGTGAGGTATACAAAGATGAAGATGGCGAGCCTTCGCTCGTCTGTGGGGCGTGTGACAACTGCCTCACCCCACGTCAGGAGGTGGACGCGACCGAAGTGGCGCAAAAGATCCTCTCCTGTGTCCTTCGAGTGAGGAAGCATAGCGGCTTCGCCGTAGGCCTCAATCACATCGTGGACGTTCTCCTTGGAGCCCAGGTGGAGAAGATAAAGAAGTGGGGCCACGATACCCTCTCAACCTATGGGGCTGGAAAGGGCCGAACGAAAGCGGAATGGCTCTACTACAGCCGAGAGCTTGTGACCGCCGGACTTCTCTCCATTAATCACGAGCATTTCAACGTCGTTGACGTTACCTCAGAGGGGATGACGGCGTTAAAGGAGAAGCGGAGCATTCGCCTCAGAGCTCCCCTTGTGACCTCGGGACTCTCAGCTGAAAAGCGAAAGGAGCAACGTCGTCACCTAGGAGCGGTAGACTTCGACGAGGATATCTTCAACAAGCTTCGCTCCTGGCGCGCGGGCGTGGCGAAACAAAAGGGAATCCCGGCGTATATGGTATTCAGTGACGCCACCCTGCAAGCTGTAGCCGCTCGAAACCCGCGCAAGTTCAACGATCTTCGTGGCGTTAGTGGTATCGGAGATAAAAAATTGGAGC
>JAIXPR010000256.1 GCA_027486155.1 Pseudomonadota bacterium
CTTCGTGTCTCCTCGCTTCGATCTCGCCCGTCAAACGATCTATCCGATGGTTAACAACGAGATCGTCGCTCAGTATCAACGTGAGCAGGCCCTCGTTGGTCTTGGATTCGGGCGACAGCTTGGGCATATCGGCGAGGTTCTCGCTGAATACCGCGTAGCGGACGCGAACATCGAGCGACACATCGGCGACCCCGACCTCCCCGATCAGAACTACCAAATTGGGGAGGCGGCTTTGGCGTTGAATATCGACTCGGTCGATAATCCGGACTTTCCAACTACCGGTACGGTCGTCCGGTCATCGTACTTCAATTCGAGCGAAAGCCTCGGGGCGAGCGACGACTTTAACCGCGCCGCTGTCTCCGCCTCATTACCGTTCACCCGTGGTCGCGACACCCTCCTCATCGGGGGAGACTTCGGGCGGACCTTCGGTGGCGACGCGCCGATCTATCGCTCTACCGCGTGGGGTGGTTTCTTCAACTTCTCCGGATATACGCAGAACTCCATCCTCGCCTCCGATTGGGGAATCGCGCGGCTTAACTATTACCGCCGGTTTAGCGAGGTCGGTAGCGCCCTCCTTGGCATGGGCTTCTTTGCGGGTGGAACACTTGAGTACGGAACCTTCACCAACCCATCGTCAGAGGTTGAGAGCATGACCGGTATATTCGGTGGGTCTGTGTTCCTCGGTGTGGACACACCTATCCTTCCGTTTTACATCGGGGGTGGTGCCGCCGAGGAGGGGGAGCGCAGTATGTACTTCGCGGTTGGTCGCCTCTCAGGGCGTTAATGCTTGCCATCGGGCGCGATTCGGCTACCACATCGAGTCGCGCGCGTTATGCAAGACATCTCCGTGGTAACGCAAGCGGGTCGAAGTTAACCAACGGAGCTACGCATCTCGTTTGACCATCGACGGTAGTCGTTAAGGATCTTCACCGCGTACTGCATCACCTCACCGGGCACCCGTCGACCACCACTCGACGCGGAGGCTAGGTGACCGGGCCCCCAATTATACGCGATGAGGGTCAGAACTCGATTACCACCGTACTCCTGCTCAAGTTGCTTCAGGTACGAGATACCGAGTTTTAGGTTGTGCCCTGGATCGGTCAACTTTCCACGCGGAATCGATTGCTGATCGGCGAGCCAAGCGCCCGTCTTCGGCATAATCTGCATGAGTCCCTGAGCGCCTTTATGAGAGCGAGCAAGCGAATTGAAGGCACTCTCCGATTTAATCACCGCGGCTACAAATACTGGGTCGTACTCCTGAGCAACGGCCTCCCGAACGATCGCTGCAGCGAGATCCTTACCGTTTTGTACCGGCTTGCCGTGGCGCTTCAAGACCCGGAAGACCTGCCCTTCAAGAGCCGCAAGCTCCTCCCCGTTCTTGGGAGGTGCTGGAGGGGGAACGCTGGCCGCTCGAGCGGAGATTCTCTTGATTGGTGGAGGGGGGGGCGATAAGACCCTCGAAGACTTTGCGGGTTGCACGACAACACCGTTGACCTTACCTGAGAACTTGCCGGCGATCTCGTTTCCGATCTGATGGAAGCGAGCGTGCACCATCGGCGGTTCTGTCGACTCGCCGCTGCCGGCTGTATCCAAAGGGCGCGACCACATAAATCCAGCGCTCGCCGCGAAAACCAACGGGATCGCCACAAAAGTCAGCATGTGCTCCCGAAGACGACCGTAAAAACCGGTTGAAAGAGGAGCAGCGGCGGTCTTCTTTACTGGCTGGTTCGTTGGAGCTACAGGAACAGGACGCCGCTCTGACGGTCTAACGCCCCCCTTTTTGATTATGCGGCCCCGAGAGGCCGGACTTGTAGCTGATTGGTTTCCCACGTCCCCTTATCTGCCCGACCCGAGCTTTTACTTCAGGCAAAGTGAGAGGTATTTTATCACGCTCTTTCAATACGTTAGATGGTTTTTATGCGAGAAGGTCAAGGATATCCTGCTGAGTGAGTCCAACGACTTGCCCCTCCCCAACCGCGGCGCCCAGAAGCTCACGTTTATGGGCCTGAAGCGCCAGCACACGCTCCTCGATCGTATCGCGGGCGACTAGTCGGTGAACCAAGACCGGATTCTCCTGGCCGATTCGGTACGCTCGGTCCGCTGCCTGGTCCTCTACGGCGGGGTTCCACCACGGATCGAGGATGTACACGTGGTCGGCCGCCGTGAGATTGAGGCCGACCCCTCCCGCCTTGAGCGACAAAAGGAGGACGCTCGGACCGTCCGCCCGTTGAAAATCTCGGACTACCCCCTCTCGGTCCGCTGTAGAGCCATCGATACGCCCGTGCGTCACACCTCTCTCGGCAAGGGCAGGCTGCACGAGATCGAGGAGCGATGTCCACTGCGAGAAGACGAGCGCCCGATGTCCCTGGTCAATCGACCGCTCCAACGATTCGAGGAGAAGCCGAACCTTACTCGAGGACGAAGCGTTGTGTCCGGGCAGCAGTCCCATGTGGCAGCACGCCTGGCGGAGTCGGAGGAGCACCTCAAGCACCGACAATAGATCGGTGCGCTCGGCGAGATTGCGCATAACATCTAGCCGAGAGGCGGCGAGAACAGAGTCGTAGACGAGCCGCTCCTCTGCTTCGAGCTCACACTCCAGAACAACCTCCGTCTTCGGAGGGAGTTCAAGAGCGACATCTCGCTTTAAAGATCGGAAGAGA
>JAIXPR010000365.1 GCA_027486155.1 Pseudomonadota bacterium
AACTCGGGACCATTGCCAACGACGAGGGAGAACACACCTTCGAATCCCCTCTCCTTCGCGACATCCCGACAGATCGAATTAATAGCCACTGCCGTGAGCGGCGTCAGCTCTGAAGGCTTCCACACCACGGTGTCACCACACACGGCGGCTATCATCGAATTCCACGCCCATACCGCGGCTGGGAAATTAAACGCCGTAATGACACCGATAACTCCGAGCGGATGCCACTGCTCGTACATGCGATGATTTCGGCGCTCCGAGTGCATCGACTTCCCGTAGAGCTGTCGAGAGAGCCCCACCGCGAAGTCGGCGATATCGATGGCCTCCTGCACCTCTCCTTCCCCTTCCGTCAAAATCTTTCCCATTTCAAGGGAAACAAGCTTGCCGAGAGACGCCTTCGAATCCCGAAGCGCGTTACCGATCTTACGAACGAGATCCCCTCGCTCCGGCGCCGGGACCTTTCGCCACTCAAGGAACACCTCCTGAGCATCCTGAACCACCCGATCGTATGCCGCGTCATCTGCACACACGACTCGGCCGAGCTCAGCGCCATCGATGGGAGAAGTACTCACGAGCGTGCTACCGGAAGAGCTGATAACGGCTCTACCAAAAGCACCTGGATTGGTAGTCTCAAGACGCAAAGAGGAGAGAATGTCGCGCATAATTCACCGTGATAATTCCGGGGCACATTAATTCCATCCCCTCAAGACAGGATATCACCGAGATGTACGAGCTACGAGGCCAAAAAACGCCTGAGAGAACGGACGGATATGCGACGTTTGAGATGAAGAGGCCGACATAGCGTCAATCAGGCCATACCCTCATCACAAGATCGCCGAGCTCTATCGGGCCGCCAGCTTTTTCGCCTTCGGCCTCCCACGCCTGAGGTCTTGGAACCATGCCTTGAGGCACCTCCCCGCCCCACAGCGATATCTTTATCGCGAAGAGGGCTACGCCATTTTTCACGGGCATAGGATAGACCTGCTGCGCAGCTTCCTGAATCGCGTTCGAGGCCTCCTCAGAGAGACCAGGGGGAATATCGAGCCAGACTCGCGAACGACCGCCGGGCTTAACAGCCACCACGAGGAAGCCTGCCGTCGGCGTTGACTTGGGGAGCTTTCCGACAGCTTTATCGACCCCGTCCACGAGCTCCTTCACATACACCTCAAAGGAGCTCATACCGAGCACTCGCCCAAAAAACACCTGCTCGGTCTGAAGTATCGTGATCCCCTTTTGCTCAAAGGGTTTCTGGGCCTCACAGAAGGCCGTGGTCAGGAGAAGAGTGACGACTAAAAGGAGAGATCGTAATGCCATGTCTCTACGGTACGGCATAGCGCTCAGTTCACTCAATCTCTTTTTGAGGCGATGAGGCTGTATCTTCCCTCCCCCGAAACATGGGGTCAGTGGGAGAGGGTTCAGAATTCTCTTTTTTCCACGAAGGATTGTTTTGACTTACGGCCGTACTTCAGGAAATATGAAGGACGTGAACGCGAACTCTCAAACATTTTCAGCTTCAATGCGCGCCAAACCGTGGCGCTCCGCATACCGCTGCGCGCTCACCCTCCATCTCGTGATGTGTTGTCGCGCGTAGCGCGTACTTTCTCTCTGCGGTGGTACCACCACCATATAACCAAACCGTTTCAGACCTAGCAGCCCGTTGAGGCACCGACAGACACCATGGAAGCTTCTTTCATCAATCAATTCTCCGAACAGCTCTCCGAGCCCCCTACGTTTTCGAGGGGATCGTATAGAAAACTGCTGGCGGCGTACTCCGCTTTACCGTTCGTAACGATCGAGACTATTTCCACGATCACATCCACTGACTTCGGAGAGATACCTCTCTCGTTCGTACGATACGCTCTGCCGATGCAACGCGACTCTCGACCGTTGAAGCTTTTACTGACGGCGGGAATTCACGGTGATGAGCCCGCGGGAGTTTTCGCCCTCTACAGATATATGCTGAGCTTGAGTCTCCGAGAGATCCCGATTGAGGTCTACGCGTTCCCATGCGTGAACCCGATCGGGGTTCTTCGAAACTCACGGCTTAGCTCCGCGCACTTTGATCTCAATCGACAGATGACTCGCAACTCGATAGCACCAGAGGTTCGAGCTCTCGTCTCAACGCTTGAGCACCTGGGCACCTCATTTGACGCCGCGTTCGATCTTCACGAGGACAATCCATCGGTGCAATGTGATTTTAGCGGTGAAAGCACGCAAGCCGAGGCGTTCTACCTCTACGAAAGCAATTTCGACCCGATGCGCAAACCGATAGGAGAACAGATCGTCCGAGCGGTAACTCAGGCGGGAATCCCCGTATCAACGCAGCGCTCCATCTACGGCGAACGAGCCATCAACGGAGTTGTTCAGAGAGGAATGGAGCGAGATAAGATCTTCGACCTAGAACGTTTCCTCACCATGAACTACACAGATCGGGTGATTACATCAGAGACCTACGTGGCGAGGACCTTAGCGGAGCGGATCACGGCGCAGACCATCGTGCTAGAATCGGGGGTGCGAGCTCTGATTGAGCAATCGTCCGGTCATAGGTGAGTCAAGATCTCTTAGGCGATGGGGAGCGGGGCAGGCAGGCGAAGCCGCCCCCTGCCCACCATGCGCTTCTCAAACAACAATTCAAAGATGAACGAACGCCAGACCAGCGTCAGGAGGCAGGCAGGCGAAGCCGACCCTGCCCATCATGCGAGTCTAAACAGCAATTTGAAGGAAAACGAACGCCGGAACAGCGTCAGGCGGGTGCAGGGTGGCGTAAGCCCCATCCTGCCCGTCATTCCAATCTTGGCGCAGCCAAGTTGGAATAGGAACAAAGTTGGAATAGGAACAAAAGACAATATGAAAGAAAGCGAACGCCCGAACAGCGTCAGGGGGGTGCAGGGGGGCGTAAGCCCCATCCTGCCCGTCATTCCAATCTTGGCGCAGCCAAGTTGGAATAGGAACAAAATGGAGCGGGAGACGAGATTCGAACCCGCGACCCTCAGCTTGGAAGGCTGATGCTCTAGCCGACTGAGCTACTCCCGCTCAACTAAACCCTCTATTGTGAGGCGCTCAGGCGCCTAGCCAGAAGATTCAATTCAACGAAGTCACATCGGTAACGCCGCGGACCGGAAGATTGAACAACAATTCGAGATAAATTGCAATCACTTCGCCCAAACTCTCTCCAGCTTGTGACCCCAATCACCCTCAAAAAGGGGTAAGATTTTCAAATAGTTCCTCTTACGAGACGAGATTTCATTGGTTACCGGAGTTACTCCAGCTGGGCGCCCCCCTTTTTTATTGCTCTCGCCAAAACCAACCCAGGTGACACAGAATAGGCGAAGGTTTATGACAAGCACGAAACGAAAACTCTCCCTCTTCGACACAATTATATCTCTTCCGATAGATCCTGCAGGGATGATGAAACATCTCCTTGTCGAACGCCGCTATCCCCCCTATCTCATCCTTGCCCCCCTCTCGACGTTTGTGGTGATCGTCGCGCCAACGCTGTGGTACCAACACTACAGCGGCATACAGCCCACCCCGGCCGAGACAAGTTATGCCATCACCTTAACAACCGTTCTCACCCTCGTGTGGTTTAGCCTCCTGATGTCTGGGCTTTTAAAGGTTCTCTTACTGCGCGTTTCTCCGGGGAAGGTATGGGCGGCATCTCTCTACTCCTTAGCCGGACTTATCCCCTTCATGCTAGCGTTCTACCTCGGCAATCTTCTAACAAGTGGACACCTCTCGGTTCTCTCCTTTTTAGCGGGGGGACATATCGGCGAGCACGATTGGTTTTTAAGACTCTTCCCTCTTTGCGCGAGGGTTGCGCTATTTGGGGCCTTTCTTATCTTTGTTAACGCTATCCGAGCGCTTACGACCTCAAAGTTTCTATCGGCTCTCTCTATGTCAGTGCTTGCGATACCGGTACTCATCGGCTCTTTCGTTGTCTCGCTTACCATCGCCGACGCGTTCTTTAACGATACCGGAGTTGAGGTGTATCGATTCTTCACTCATCTCTTGAGCTCATCTCATTAGTGCCAAACGGTGCTCGAAGGTGAAGCTCACAAAGAGCGCGACGAGGGCGGCGAGATAATGCAGAGCTGGGAAGAAGCTGCGCCTTAATAAAGCATTTTAGGGGAATAATCGCTGACGCTGACGGCTACGTGTGACGCGAGACGATAACCGTCGACGGCTATCGGTTTACATAAGACGATGAGCGTCGTCGTCTTCGAAGCCAGCTTTCCTAAGCGCCCTCGACGACTCGAGCGAAACCACTCGGCAGGGCCTCCAAGGTATACTGAAGTGCCTCCCCTGCATGCGCGGCGGACACGAACCCAGCCTCGAACGCTGAGGGTGCGAAGTAAACCCCACGCGCTAACATCGAATGGAAGAAGAGATTAAACGACTCCTTTCGTGTGGTGAGCGTATCTCGATACGAGCGCACGGGATGATCCGAGAAAAAGAACCCGAACATCGTGCCCACAGAATCCGCGACCAGCGGAACTCCCGCGTCGCCGGCGGATTTTTTGAGCCCCGATATAAGCGCCTTTGTCGTCCGCTCCGTACTTTCAAACACACCAGGCTTGCTCCACTCTCGAAGGGTAGTCATACCGGCAACCATCGCGAGCGGATTTCCGGAGAGCGTTCCAGCTTGGTAGACCGGCCCAAGCGGTGCCAGCAATTCCATAATCTCTCGACGCCCACCAAAGGCACCAACCGGAACGCCACCACCGATCACCTTACCAAGCATGGTCAAATCAGGTTTAATACCATAGAGGGCCTGCGCCCCACCGAGAGCAACTCGGAATCCGGTCATCACCTCGTCGAAGATGAGAAGCGCGCCGTGCTTGGATGTAATATCCCTGAGCCCCTGTAAGAACTCCTGAGTTGGAACAAGCAGACCACAATTACCAACGACAGGCTCAAGAATCACCGCGGCGACATCACTGCCGCACTCATCGAAGAGTCGTTGAACCGACTCCAGATTGTTGTATTCCGCGACGAGCGTGTCATTGACGACCTGCGGAGGCACTCCAGCGCACTCCGGGAGACCCAGCGTAAGGATTCCAGAGCCCGCCTTGGCGAGAAGCACATCGGCGTGTCCGTGATAACATCCCTCAAACTTGATCAACTTTTTGCGATTCGTAAATCCACGGGCGAGTCGAATCACCGACATCCCCGCCTCCGTTCCTGAGTTGACGAACCGCATCAACTCCAGAGAGGGAAAGAGACCTCGAACCACCTCGGCGAGCTCTGCCTCCAGCTCGTGACATGCGCCGAAACTCGTACCACGGGCAGCCTGTGTCGAGATCGCCTCCACTACTGCTGGATGCGCATGTCCCAATACAAGCGGTCCCCAGCTATTGATGTAATCAACGTAGCGATTGCCGTCGACATCGAATAGGTATGGCCCTTGCCCATATTTCACCATGAACGGCTCTCCACCTACGGAGCGAAACGCTCGAACGGGTGAGTTCACGCCGCCAGGGAAAAAGGTTTTTGCTTTAGCGAAGATCTTGGATGACTCGGTATGATTCATAGTGAAAGCACCTCGTGATGTGGTCCGAGGACTCT
>JAIXPR010000005.1 GCA_027486155.1 Pseudomonadota bacterium
CACCCTCTTTGATTGAGCTATACGAATAAGCTGTTCAGCATCTACCCGCATCGCCGCGCCCGTCGGGCACGCTCGAACGCACGCGGGACCTCCAGCTAAATCATGGCACTGATCACATTTAGCGGCCTTCGCGGGACCCTCAACAACCTCGCCGAAGCCAAGCCATGCGAGCAATGAGTTGCCGGTGCGCACGGCATCATGCGTGATATGAATGACACCGTATGGGCAGTTACTGACACAGTTACCACATCCGATGCACGAATCCTTGATAATCACCTCCCCGTTGGGAAGTCGAGCCAGCGCGTCCGGGGGGCAATCAAGCATGCACAAGGGATTCTCGCAGTGTCGACACGACACCGGAAGCTGAATCGAGGCGAAGCTTTTGCCACCTCGTCTATCAAGTCTCGAATGTCCGCCATGAGTGGCGGCACACGCGACCTCACAATTATCGCAGGCGACGCAGAGATCCGAATCGATCAGGAGAACGTTTTCCGCGTCGGTCAATCCCTCCGCGGTCATGAAATCGAGAAGAGAGCCTGAACTCTCATCCCAATTCGTCACAACGTTCTCAACGCTTCGTTCCTGAGCGATCCTATTGATTCGCGCTTGAGCCGCTGGAAAGTTGCGTAAGAGATCAAGGAAATCTGCCTTTTCAATAACGATAGCTTCGCAGGCTACAGCCGCCGTCACCGTCGCCGAACGAGGCATCTCACGCTCAGACAAGATCGACATCTCACCAACGTAGTGCCCAGCCGCGATATAGGTCTGCGCCACGTCAATGCCGGCGCGATTCCTGCGGGAGATCTTCACAGACCCCTTTCGAATGACGTACAGAGCGTCACCGATATCCCCCTCCCTAAAGAGAACCTCCCCCTTCTTGAAGACCTTCATCTTCGCCCGCTTCACCAGCGTTTCAAGAAACCCACGCTCGACCTCTGGGAAGATCGAGCTCTGAAGGGCACGCAAGATAAAGACCTCATCAAGGGCTCTGCGCACGGAGTTGACCGAGGCCATCAGCTTGAGGATCTGCTTTCGAGGAACTTCAAGAAGCAGGGCCCCCTCTGCCGCCGCGCGCACGGTGGCGGTTCGACGCCTCCCCGAGATCAGTCCCATCTCTCCGAAGAAATCACCAGCTTCAAGCCTGACAACTCGACCTGGAGCGACCTCAATCGCGACACTCCCCTCAATCACGCTCCAGAAGGTGTCCGTATGATCGTCTTTCTGGAACACAGCATCGCCAACCGCCTTGGTGTGGAGCGTGGAATCGATGAGCATCTCTCGAAGTTGAGGAACGCTCAGATCTCTAAAAAGGGGTAGGCGCTCGCACACCTTTGGGAAGTTTTCTTGAAAACCACCTGGCAGCCTTTCAAACCTCTCCACCAACAAAGGCTGATCGGCTGGTTCGACTACCACGCCCCTAATGTGCTCAATAACTTCATATCCCTGATTAATCGCCTGCTTTATCAGAGGGTATCCGATCAGCGCGCCAAGGATGTACAGGTTTGGAACATTGGACTCATACCGATCGCTCACTCGGGGGACCGCGGTGATCTCTCGACTTGGAAACTCAACGCCGATCGACTCCAAGAACCCGCGTGGCAAAACACAACCGAGACGGCCAATAATGTGGTCACAGGGGATAGATATCTCTCCATGCGGTGTCGTCACGGTAACAACATCCGATGTAACTCGAGCGACGACAGAGTTGTAGTAGCACCGAATCTTACCGGCCTCTATCGCCTTCAACACCAGCTGAGCGTTGGCCTCTTTGGCCCGAGCGAATTCATCTCCCCGGTTGATAAGTGAAACTGTATTGTGGGCGCTTAACGCTAGGGCATTTTCGATCGCGGCATCGCCGGCACCGACCACGACGACATTGCGCCCCTTAAAGGCATCCGCATCGGACAGTGTATACGCGACATGTGACAAATCATCACCTGGCACGTTCAGTTTTCGAGGGGAGCCCTGAACACCGATGCTCAACACAACGTGCTTCGCGGTACATGTGGAGTCGCCGTACTGAATCTCGAAGACATCCCCTCGCTTTGAGATCGTCGTGACCTCCCCTTTGACAAGGTTGACGGAATGAGAACGGAGGTCGGCCGCGAAATCCTGAAGGATCTTCTCTCTACTTCCCGCCTCGAAGCGACACCGCGCGCGAAGGGGGAGCTTCGACGGCTCGGCCATCACATGCTTGCGCAGCTGATAGTCGTAGATGGTATTGGCGATCTCGCCCTTCTCGATAAGGATGTGTGACAGATTGTGAAATGCGGCGTTGGTAGCGGCTCCGACGCCGGCCGGCCCCGCACCAATAATCGCGACTTCGAAGTGTTTCACCATGAACCGAGGGACCGTGCCGCCAAATCAAAAATGATATCCGGGCGATAGTAGTACGTCCCCGAGGATTCTCAAAGGAGGTTTTGAGTGGTTTTTACCTCCCAGCCAAGGGCCAGGCATCGTCCGGGTAAATCGGCGATTGCTATTCGCCGCATACTGTGGACTATACTGACGAGCAGTCCCGTATACCGAAATCTCAACGTGTACCGAAGATGCCCGCCCTGCCTAACTATATCCGTGCCGTAGTGCTTCTCCTCGTCTGGCAGGTCCTTCCGGCTAGCGCGATGCCCTATCCTTCAGGACAAAATCCTTCAGGACAAAATCCTTCAGGACAAAATCCTTCAGGACAAAATCTTTCAGGACAAAATCTTTCAGGGCCAAACCCTTCAGGGCCAAAGCTTCTAGGACCTCGCTCCTGCTCCTCATCAAACTGTCACGGGAGCGTTAAGCCCCATACCCCCTC
>JAIXPR010000174.1 GCA_027486155.1 Pseudomonadota bacterium
ACAAAACCTGTGGAGACGAAGAAGGAGAAGGTCTCTGTCGTCAAGCGCCTTCCGAAGGGGTATTTCGCGCAGGTCGCGGCTCCCAAGACCAAGGGGGAGGCCGAGGACCTTGCCCGGAGGCTCCGAAAGTCGGGCTTCCCAGTGGTAGTTGAGGATAACAGCACGGGTCGGTCTCCCTTCTATCGAGTCATGGTCGGACCGGAGGACAATAAAGTTCAAGCAGATCGAATGCTTGGACAGCTGAAGCGTGAAAAGTACCTCGACGGAAAGATATTCGTACGTCAGGTGAAGTAACCTCCCTGGGCCGTCGATTTGTCTCTATTTTATTGAGTTCGCGTTTCGTATCTCCGATAGTTGGGGATAGGGAGCATGCGGGGTTAGGCTGACTAGATCTCGCATCCCGTGGGGATCCTAGGGAAGCTAAAGCTCAATCTATTCATGACTACTTCTGTACAACAGCGAGGCTTTGATCTTTCGTCGTTACGGTGTGCCGCCGGAACGGACGTCGGGATGCGACGTGAGGAGAACCAGGACTCCTTCGGCGTTGTGCGCCACGCCGTGTTTCAGGGGTTTTTTGTCGCTGATGGCATGGGAGGGGTCAAGGGTGGGGCTATCGCCTCACGGCTTGCCATCTCAATTCTTGAGCAGGAGCTCCCCTCCTTCACCGGCGCGGACCTCACCACAGCCTCTCTCTCGTCGCTTGTTGCGACCATTAACTCCAAAATATTTGAACAGGGAGCCGCCCAGCCTGAACTCGCTGGAATGGGCACGACACTCGTGGGATTGATGTTCACCCAGGAGAGGATGCTCTTGGTCAATGTGGGTGACTCTCGCGCCTACCGGATTCGGGGTGATTCAATCTCGCAGATATCTGAGGATCACACCCTCGTTCGTGAGCTGGTTCGCTCCGGCGCGATCTCCAGTAAGGAGGCGGATCATCATCCCGTTTCTCACATGTTGACCCGTTCTCTTGGCCCGTTGGCTGAGGTTGTGGTCGAGTGTCGTATGGAGAGTGAGGTCCCGCATGAAGGGGATATCTATGTCTTGTGTTCAGACGGGCTCTACAATTTCGTCAAGGACCACGAGATACTCGATGTAGTTCGCCAAAATCCACTCGATGACGCCAATCAGATCCTGATCAATCTCGCGAATCGACGAGGGGGCACCGACAACATTACGGTCCTTGTCGTTTCGGTCGGGGAAGGTGGTGGGCGGCGCCGTGGACACGACTATCGAAAGGCTTGGGGTGAGCCGGGTGGTGTGGTGAGTGACCATGCCCACGCGGTCGCCAAAGACCTTGATCAACGGTCTCATGGAGTGGAGGCGCGGGATAGCGCAGCGCCCCCTGCGGCAGAGGTATCTCCGACCGTTGCTCCTCGAGTTGAGGAGCCAAAGGACTATCACGCTGAGCGCGAGAGTCTCAAAGAGCGAAAACGACGCATTTATCAGCAAAGTCAAGGTGTCCCAGTGACCCTTATGCTCGGAGCGGCGGTTATCTTTGGGCTCGTCGTTGGGGATGTCGCGCGTCGATGGGGGGCCTTCCCTGATATTCTATCCCTGGGGGAGTCAGGTCCGTGGTCATCCCATTCTCGAGATCGGGAACCGGAGATGGTGACTAACTTTGAGGATTTAACCAAAGAGCTGGCGCTTACTCGTTCGCAGTCGAGGAGCCGGGAGGGACTCCCGGAGATCGCCCGACGTGTCGGGGGCCTCGATTCCGCTCCAGCTCGCTCCCGGGATGGAACGGTCCATCACAACGGCGCGTCTCTGAATCGCACCACCCTTGAGAGCGCGGCTACCAAGATGGAGGCCCAATTAACGATGCTTTCACAGTCGAGTACAGACGCGGCGGCGGCCTCCCTCCAACGAGCGCAGTCTCAACGTGATAGGTACACCGTGGATCTTAAAGAGATAGAGGGGCAGATCGACATCGCGTCGCGTAAGCTCTCATTGTGGTTCGGCCGCAAAAAGAAGGCTGAGGCGGGCGGGGAGGAGCTCTTTCAGCCTGGGGGCGACATGGAGCGTGTGGGAGCGGTGTCAGAGCGTGTGAAGCGCAAGGCCGCGGAGTGGACAGAGGCCACATACCGTCTTCAAGCGAAGCAGGACGAATTTGAGCTTTATCCGTCGAACAACGAACTCCGAAAAGAGGTTGAAGAATTGGCGGAGGATCGGTCACGACTCCAAACGAAGCTACGGGAGGAGGTCGTGGTAGCTATTGACAGCGTACTAGCGGATACCTACCGTCAACTTGAGGATCTGAAGGCGCGCCGGGATATCGTGGCCGCCCAAGCCAACAACGCTCAGGAAGAGTTGGAATTTATTCAAACCGTGGCAAGTCCTGATGAAGCGGCTCGAGCGACCCTCCGAAAGCGTCTTGAGGGAGAGCTCGCTGATATCCGAGAGGCTCTTGCCGGGATGAAGGGCTAGGAGAACCCTCGCGATAGCGAGTGGTCTCACGGTACCACTGCCTCCGTGAACGTGCTCGTAAACGTGAACGTGAACGTACCCGGAACGAAAAACCTAACATATTCGGGTACGTTCACGAGCACGTGCACGGTCACGTCGGGTTTCGGCTTACTTCCATAGGACGTAGATCGGAGCCGAAAAGCCCCATCATGTGCATACTCATACTGGAAAGGCATGTAAGGTCGGGGTATCCTTACGGCGCAGTTCCACACATTCGCTCGTACCTAGGATGGCCCCATGAAAAAATGTGCTCTTTTGAGTGTCTCTGATCGAACCGGTCTCTCTGATATCGCTGCCGCGCTCAACACTGCTGGCTATACCCTCCTTGCCACATCCGGTACGGGGAAGGCTCTCGATGAGGCGAAGCTTCCGTGGACCTCGGTTGAGTCATACACGGGCCTCGCTGAACTTCTTGATGGGCGGGTAAAGACGCTCCATCCCAAGATCCATGGTGGAATCTTGGCCCGAAGAGATCAGCCTCATCACCTCAAGCAGATGGAGGATGCTCAGATCGGACCGATCGATGTGGTGATTGTCAACCTGTATCCTTTTCTCAAATACGTCCAGAGCGAGAAGGCATCCAAGCCTGAGGAGATGACGGAGCTGGTGGATGTGGGTGGGCCAACGATGATCCGTGCCGCCGCCAAGAACCACGCCTTTGTGCTTCCGCTGATCGATCCGGCCGACTATCCCGAGGTGATAGCCGCTCTTTCCGCTAAGAGGGCAGGGGATCCTTTTCCACTTGAGATGCGCCGTCGCTTGGCGAGCAAGGTATTCGCTACGCTCTCACAGTATGATGGCGCTATCGCCTCATACTTCGGCGGTCTCGTCTCCGCCGGCGCGCCAAACGCCGAAACCGCCGAGCTTCCCGCTGAGTGTGACGTTACTCTCTCTAAGGTTGTTGACCTTCGATATGGCGAGAATCCTCACCAACGAGCCGCATTCTATGAATCGAAGTCAAACGCGTTGCCACTATTCACGGGTCCGAAGTGGGAGCAGTTAGGGGGGAAGGAGTTGTCCTACAACAACATGCTTGACCTTGACGCAGGAATGCGACTCCTCTCCGATCTGCCAACTGAGCGTACAACGGTGGCGATCTTGAAGCATCTGAATCCGTGCGGCGTCGCGGTTGGCGCATCCGTTGTGGAAGCGATCGAGCGCGCTAAGGAGTGCGACCCTCGAAGCCATTTTGGCGGGGTCTTAGTATGCAATCGGCCGGTCGATAGGGCGGCCGCTGAGGAGATTCGTGGAGACTTCGCGGAGCTGGTACTCGCGCCTGATTTCATTGAGGGTGCGCTTGATGTTCTTCGCACGAGTAAGAACCTGCGAATCCTCAAGGTTGATGTTTCAACCCTCAAAGGTTTTGACCTTCGGACAGTAGCGGGCGGTGTGCTTGTGCAAGAGCCGGACATCGATCGCTCTCGGATTGCTCACGCGACGCTCTCCTCGTCTCGGACTCCATCGGATGAGGAGCTCGCTGACCTTGAGTTGGCGTGGCGCATCGTTGGTCACGTGAAGTCGAACGCCATCGTGCTTGTTCGTGATGGGCTCCTCATCGGGGTAGGCGCTGGTCAGATGAGTCGAATCGACTCGGTCGAGCTCGCCATTCGCAAGGCTAAGACACACGGACATCTTCTTAACGGCGCGGTCGCCGCTTCGGATGCCTTCTTCCCATTCCCTGATTCTGTGGAGACCTTGGCGGAGGAAGGGATCACCTGTGTTGTGGCCCCCGCGGGCGCCCGACGGGACGATGATGTTAAATCGATAGCGAACGCCAAGAGCGTCTCTCTCTTCTTCGCGAGTGATAGGCATTTTAGACACTAGAGGTAGGCTCCTATGAAAATTCTTGTGATTGGAAGTGGCGCTCGTGAGCACGCTCTTTGTTGGCGCCTGGCGATGTCGAGGGAGGTGTCGCAAGTGATCTGTGCCCCCGGTAATGCGGGGATCTCAACCTGCGCCGAGGTCGTTTCGGTCGCCGCAACAGAGGTTCACGATCTGCTTAAGCTCGCACAAGAGCGAGGAATCGATCTCACCGTTGTTGGTCCTGAGGTCGCCCTCGAGGCGGGGATCGTGGATCTCTTTCAGGCTAACGGGATGGCCATAGCTGGACCTAGCAAAGCGGCGGCGCTTCTTGAGAGCTCAAAAGCGTTCGCTAAAGAGGTTATGGTCGCCGCCGGTGTCCCCACCGCTTCATATGAGGTCTTCACCGGGCAGAAGGAACTTCGCGAATACTGTCGAGTCAAAGGGGCGCCGCTTGTTTTGAAAGCTGACGGCCTCGCGTCAGGTAAGGGTGTTTTCGTTGTCACTGATGCCAAGGATTTTGAGCCAGCTTTCGAGCAGCTATTCGGCCCGATCCGCGCCGAGCGAGTGGTCGCAGAGGAGTTCCTCGATGGTGTTGAGGTGAGTTGCATCTTCGCGTGCAACGGCACGGATCTCATGCCGCTCGCGCCAGCGCACGATTACAAGCGGCTTCGTGATGATGACGAGGGCCCGAACACGGGCGGGATGGGTTCTGTCTGTCCATCACCGCGAATCTCCGGCGCTGAGTTAGAGTGGATTCAGGAGCGATGCGCCGCTCCTATCCTTACCGAGATGGCGAAGCGCGGCACCCCATTCTCTGGGTTCCTCTACGCGGGCTTGATGGTTCCGCAGGATGTCGCTCGCCGACCGGATGGTATTCGAGTTTTGGAGTACAACACCCGACTCGGAGATCCCGAATGTCAGGCTATCTTGGTTCGGCTGGCGAGTGAGCCAACTGAGCTCTTTCAATGGATCGCGGGAGTTCGGAAAGATAAACCCACCCTTGTGTGGCGCAAAGAGGTGAGCACCTGTGTCGTCGTGGCGTCAGATGGATATCCCGAAGGGGTCGCAAAGGGGGATGAGATCGTGGGGATAGATCTCGCCGCGCTCGTTCCTGACACGATCGTCTTTCACGCGTCGACATCAGTCAATGAGAAGGGTCGTTTGGTATCGAACGGCGGTCGGACCTTGAGTGTTGTGGGATTAGGGGACGATGTTGAGTCCTCGCGGCGCGTCGCCTACAAGGCGGTTGACCTTATTCAATTACGTGGCCGCCGCGTTCGACGAGATATTGGGAGCTAGCGCCACATGATAAAATTTCTTCTTGGGTTTCTCCTCGGAATGATCGGAGTGTTCGCCATTCAAGAGCGCTCCGAGGCGGCGGATGTAAAGATCGTCGATGCAGCGGGGCTGATCCGGGGGGTGCGGGTCGTACGTGATTCCTCTCGGGTAACCGTATCGTTGGTGGATGCTACGGGCGCTCGGGGTGAGTGTGTCGCAACTAACCTCGATGGTATCGCCTCGGAGCGCCGAGAAGCTGTCTCTCCAAAGGGGGAGTGCGTGTTTAAGGGCCTCGCCGCTGGCACCTGGCAGATAACGGTTACGGGTGGAGTACGGTGGCGAGCGCATATCGATGAATAGTTCATGGCTCTCACTCTACGCCCGTGAAGGGGAACGTCCTCAAGGGGATGAGGGGCCGTTTAGCGCTTTGACCTCTCGCGCAGAGTCTTTCCGGATCATGGAGAGCGGGGCGCGCTTTGACCTGATTGTATTCGGCTGTGGTCTCTCGGGAGTAGCTGTCGCGCGTGAAGCGGCATTAGAAGGTGCTCAGGTGATCTTGATCGATCCAGCCTATCCCGGAGCGAACGCCTCCTCCTGGCGGGATAGTATCGTGCGGGAGATGCGCGGGTCCCCATGGTCCCTCGTGAGATCGGCTCGAGCACTTCGTCATGCTGTAGTATCCCTGGCACCTCACCTGGCGATCGCTCGACGGTGCGATCTTTCGGTGAATAGGGGACTTGGGGCTCGGCTGGCGTCACGCTCGGTGCGCACTATCGCTAGATCTCTTGGCAAGGGGCGAGGTGTCGCGGATATCCCGGATATCGAGGAGCGGTCGCTCATTCGCGAGCTCGCCCTCGCGGCGCGACAGGAAGGGGTATTCGTGTTGGGAGCAACCACCCCCGCCTACGTCGAGCGAGATGTTGAGAGCGGTACCTTTCGTGTCGCGGTGCGAGACCTCTTGAGCGAACAGCAGGTAGTCGTGCAGGGTGGTGGGCTCTTCGTGGATCCAACGTTTGCCCACCCCGTCGCGAGCCGTATCGGCACGCCGATAACGAGATTGTCTCAAGAGGGCACGCCTCACCTCATCGTTGTGTGCTCGGTGCGTGAACGTGGCGAGCCAGATAGGGTGCGGCATTTCGACCTCTCGAATGGATCGATCGGCGTGGTGTGCGAACTACGACCTGGGGTGGTTGAGGTCTCTCTTCTTGATGTCGGAATGATGGCCGACACCTCCTCACTAGGGGAACTCGCTCAGCAGCTCTGTGAAGCGAGCGGATACGTTTTCGTCGATGAGATTAGTCGGCGTCGAGCCGGGCGTCGATATGGCGGTCGCGTCGCCGTGGAGAATCGACGGGGAATTCTTATCCCACATGAATCGTCCCCGTGGTTACTTGAGACCGTTCTTCAAAGGACCAAGCGATTCATCGAAGGCGATGGTTCCGAACGTCGAGTTCGTCGGGCGTTGCCCGGTGAATGGAGGCAGGGCGAGCGGGATGAGTTTATCACAATGGCTCGGCACGCCGGAGTTCCCGAACATACGATCTCACTGGCTCTTGAGCGATGGCGTGGCAGGGTTCGTTACCTTTCCGAGATCGAGAGAGCGTGGGAGGAGGTCTGCCCCGGCGTTCTGCGGGGAGAGATCGCGCTCGCGGTAGTGAGCGATCAGGTCGCCACGCTCGAAGACCTGCTTTTTGGTTCGCTTGGCCTCCATACGATACCGGGATGGCGCGCGATGATAGCGCCCATCGCCGCCGCGTTGGCGGAAACCGGCGCCGTAGCGCATGAAAAGCTCGACCTTGAGCGGGTCTCGGCGGCTATGTCGGCTGTCTAGATTGCGAGTTGGTAGCAGTACAGTCCTCCTCCTTATCCTCCTCCTTATCCTCCTCATCATCGTTATCATCCTTATCCTTCTCGTGATCCTGCACCTGCACCGTTCTCGTCGTCATCCTCAAGATGTCCCGTCCTAGCCGGCGTCTACAGCCTTTTAAAGGAAAAGG
>JAIXPR010000109.1 GCA_027486155.1 Pseudomonadota bacterium
GTTGTGCTAGGAGGCAAGGTCGGCGTGGCGGATCACCTTAAGATTACGAGCGGCGTTCGCGTTGGCGGAGGCTCCTCAGTGCTCACCTCTCTCACAGAGCCGGGTGATTACATAGGATACCCGGCCATAAAGGCTCCGGTGTGGCAGCGCGCCCAAGTTTCTATCCGTAACCTGGCGCGAGGAAAAAAAAGGAAGTAGCCAGATACAACACAGCCTGCCTTAGAGAACCGCACGACTATGAGAACGAGAAACCCTCCTACTATCGCCCCTCGTTTTCTCGGACTCTCGGCACTACTGGCGGTCACCGCGATCACGCTCGGGTCGATTGGATGCCAGCCCCAAGAATCCACGCAGCAGAAGCCTGAGCCGGTCAAAACACACACGGTCCGGGTACTCTACCCGTCCGAGACCCGTCTCCTCCTCGCCTCCGCCATCGAACGCTTCAACACCAAACATCTCCCGCTCGCGAACGGCTCCATCGCGCAACTAAGCGGAGCGACCTTCGATGAGTACACCGCGACGGCCCAGATCGGATCCCCCTCCCTCCCCGCATCGTTATGGCTCTCCCCCCTCTCGTCGCTCACCTCCGCGGCCCCACGCGTCCTTGAAACCGACCCCGAGATCGGGTCGTGCCAGTCGATGATGTCGACCCGTCTCGGAGTTGCCGTGAGGCCGATCGACACCTTCACCCTTCCGCCCGATCGATCCTCGCTCTCTCTTACATCGGTGCTACAGACTCAACGATCCACCGCCACATCCACACCATCGGTGATCGTCGGCTCCCCTCGATTCTCCTCATCCGGACTTCTTACCGCGCTGCTCGCTGCCGCTGATATCGCGAAAACTTCGCTGAGCCACCTCTCACCTGAAGCCATCTCTCCGCGAATCGCTGATATCGCGAAGACGCAACAGAACGTGCGAAGCTACTTTACCTCCGATCAGGACGCGCTCACCTGGCTTGCGGCGCGAGAGGGAATGACCCCAATTCAGATCGTTACAACTGAACAGGCCGCAAGGGTATTCGCATCGAACGGTAAAACGCCAAAACTTGAGTGGCTTCCTCTTGCAACA
The DNA here is from genome assembly GCA_027486155.1 of Pseudomonadota bacterium. GTDB lineage: Bacteria > Bdellovibrionota_C > UBA2361 > UBA2361 > OMII01 > OMII01. The sequence goes on from JAIXPR010000109.1 coordinate 1,072, forward strand.
CCCGATGCCGTTCTTGATTATCCGCTGTGCTCCGTAACAAGTAAAAATACGAGGGCCGAGGACAGCGAAACCACTAAGCTCGCTCGGAGCTTCATCTCAAGCGAGGAGTTTGCGTCTCTCGCATCCTCTTTCGGCTTCTCGCGCCCCGCACCGGCGATACCCGCTGCGAACGGATCACGCGGAGCGGCCACCCACGCCCTCCTCGTCGCGTGGCCTCAGATTCAAAGACCCGCAAGCACGGTGTTCGTCATCGACACCTCGATTAAAACGAACCGCGCGGTAGTAGAGACCTTGCGCCGGGAGCTGAAACTCTTTGTAGACCGTCGCACCGCGCCAACGGATCTGATCTCGATCGTGAGCGCCTCGTCCGACCAACAGGTATCACGCGAACCGACAGGCGATCCGGAACTCATTACGATCGCCCTCGACCGCTTGACGACCGCGGGTGGCAACGCGATTCTTGACGGGATCGAAACCGCCTTCAACCTCTTCGGGGATAGCTCAGCCTCGGACTATCGGCGCTCTATTATCGTTGTCACCTCGGGCAGCGACACCTCATCTCAAACCACCGTCGAACAGCTACGAAATCGAGCGTCGCAGATGGTTGGGCGAAGGAACATCGACCTCTTCGTGATAGGGTTAGGCGACGCAGAGGGAGCCTTTGGCCAACTCCCACACCTTACTCGCGAGGTCGGAGGAACCTTTATCCTTGCCGATCTCGCCTCCTTTCCGGCGAAATTTTATCCGATTGCGCGGCGGGTGCAGTGAGCTTAAGACACTCCTAAGATATGAGGGGATAGCCAATTCGTGACAACATCATCATCCTCGACAAACCAAGAACGCCAATTGGCTATGGATCTTCACGGGAGAGCGATGATCGATCTCCTCGACGGAGAACGAAGCGCGGCGGTGCTCATGCATCGGGACGACGGCTTTGTCCACCCTCCCATCGTCGCGGCTCGCTGGTTTTATGAGGATGGGTTTCCGATCCTCGATTCCAAGGCGTTAGGGCTTTGCCGAGGGCGGGTTCTCAACATCGGGGCCTCATCCGGTTCCCACTCCCTGTTCCTTGAGTCGCAGGGGCTTTACGTTGTCTCGGTCGACGCGTCGGCCGAGGCGGTAGAGGTGATGCAACGGCGACATGTCCGCAATCCGGTAGTAGGCGACATCGCCTCAGTTCAGGGCCCCTTTGATACGATCCTGGTTCTCTGCGGAATAGGACTTACCGGAACGGTCGAGGGACTGAGGCTCTTCCTCGAACAAGCCAAGGCGCGGCTCTCACCGGAGGGGCTACTCATCACCGATTGCACCCATCCCCGCGCCGACACCAGTGATGCATCACAGCGATACTGTGATCGTCAGATCGCCGACGGGCGATACGAAGGAGAGAGGAGGGTTAGATTCGAGTACAAGGGCAAGTTCGGGCCATGGTTCAACTGGCTCGCACTTGCTCCTGAGGTGCTGACCCAGCACGCGAATGAGGTTGGTTTTGACCTTGAGGTGATATACTCGGAGGTTGGCCGGAGCCTTGTAGTCTGCAGGAAGAATCGCTGACGCTGACGACTACGTGCGACGTGAGCCGTGAGACGTGAACCGTGAACCGTCTACGGCTATCGGTTTACGTCATACGGTAAACGTAATCGTCACCGTCAACGATTAACTATACCTTTAACGGCTCCTGAGCCCCCGCATTCCAAGCAGATGCCCAGAGTGATAAGCTTGCACAACGCCATCAATAGCGAGAAGCAACGAACCCCGCTCATCGATCCCCGCATAGATGCCCGCCACCTGCCGCTCTCCAAGGTCGAGTGTAATCTCGGTTTCTCCCTTAATGAAGCACGCCGCCTCTTCCCACCGACGTTGAAAACGTGGGAATCCATCGAAGGAAACGAAGAGCTCGTGAGCGAGGCGAAGTTGCTCGCTGGCCGCCGTAAGAGCGTCGGCCACAGAGATACGCTTTCCTGAAATGTCCTCGATCGACATGGCGTGCGCGACATCCTCTGGGGCGCGAGCGAGGTTAACGCCCACCCCGACAAGAATCACCCGCGTCGCGCCGAGATCCTGAACCTCTATGAGGATACCACCTATCTTGCGAAGGGAATCATCCCGAACGACGACGAGATCGTTCGGCCACTTAAGTTGCAGAGAAGCGCCGAATCGCTCGAAGGCGTCAACGAGTCCGAGCCCGACGACGAGGGAGTATCCACTCAAGGACGCGAGCGGTTGCGAGGTCTGAAAGAGAAAGGTCGCCATCATTGCGCCATGGGTCGAGCTCCACGTCCTTCCCTGTCTACCCCGCCCGGCGCTCTGCGAGAGTGCGCACACAACTCCCGCTCCATCTTTGAGAGCCGGAATGAGGTCGCGAGCGATATCCATCGTCGAGGCCACTTCATCGTGGATACGCGCGAAGGTGAATCCTGGGATCGAGAGTTCCTGCGTCATGAGATCCTAGATGATGCGCATGGAGATATCGACGTTCGGCGCTTGCGTAGTGAGCGCACCAACCGATGCGGCATCAACCCCCGCCGCGTGGATCGTGGCGAGACGATCCTTCGATACACCACCCGAAACCTCGATCATTGGTGGTTGAGGAACCGCTTTCACGATAGCGACAGCCTCTTTGAGAATGTCATCACTGAAATTGTCCAACATAACGATCGTTGGATTGAAGGTCAGTGCTATCTGGAGCTCATCAAGGTTTCGCACCTCGACCTCCCACGGCATGTAGAGGGGCTTCTTCGCCACCACATCGGCAAGCGCTCCTCTAATGCCTTGCGGGTGCGCATCGATATGGTTGTTTTTGACCAGCACCATATCCCCAAGGGAGAAACGGTGATTCGACGCGCCGCCGATCTTGGTGGCGTACTTATCAAGGAGGCGCCACCCCGGCATCGTCTTTCGGGTATCGAGTATCTTAAGACCCTTTTGAGTCTCACAGAAGTTTCGTGTGTAGGTGGCGACGCCGCACAGACGCTGCAAGAAGTTCAGGATCGTCCGCTCAGCCGAGAGGAGTTCACGAGTGCTCCCGGCTAGCTCAACGAGAATATCTCCATCGTTTGCGATTACGCCATCGGTCACCTTGGTATTCACGGTAAGTGTCCATTGCCCAGCTTTGGCGATCTCTGAGACGATACCGACACCGCACACGACCAACGTTTCGCGAGCTATCACCTTAGCCTTCGAGGTATGACTCTCGGGAACGGTAAGGGAAGCGGTAATGTCGCCGAGCGCGAGATCCTCCTCAATCGCTAGATCAATGAGCTTCCGAACAAGGGGTGAATCAAACATACGAACTCCTAACGAGCGATCACCCATTGATAAGACGATCGAGCGAGCACACGCAACGTCGCTGCCGCGGGAACCGCTAAAAAGATACCAAGCAACCCGAAGAGCTGCCCGCCGGCGAAGAGCGCGAGGATAATGACAAGCGGAGAGAGCCCAACTGATTCGCCCATGATCCGAGGCGTAATGAAGGTACCCTCGAGCGCCTGAACGATAGCGTAGACCGCCCACACCCAGAGGAGGTGAACGAGGTCGCCAAAGGTAACGAGGGCCATAAGAGAGCTCAGGATTATTCCAACGAGGAAACCGACATACGGGATGATGTTCCCGAATCCCGAGATAGCAGCGAGAAGAAGCCAAAGATCGACGCCGACGAGACCGAGACCGATCGCGTAGAGCACAAAGAGGATAGTGCACACGATCGCCTGACCGCGCACAAACGCGGAGACATAGGTGTCGATCTCCCGAAAGACCGCCACGAACTTAGACCGTCGGGCAAGTGGCACGAGTCCGACCACACAGGAATGAATCTTCGGGAGATCCATCGCGAGGTAGTACACGATGAAGGGAAGGAGCGCGATGTTTACCAGCGCAAGGGCTTTATTGTATCCCTGCAGAAGGGTCGTCCCGATGGTGGCGAACACCCTCTTTACCGCGTCACCGTTGACCTCGGAGAGCATCTGCGGGAGTCGAGCCACCGTATCAGCGAGGTCCTGTTCTTCGTCGGTTGGAAGGGGCAGCGCGGCGATTATCTTATCCCAGTATGGCCCCAGCCGTTCGCGTCCGACTTGGATGTACTGACTCAGATTCGCGGTGAGCTTGTGGAACTCATCAATGATCGTCGGCACGGCCGTAACGCCGATAAGCACGAGAAGTCCGACCACAACGGCGCATACGAGCGTAAAACCAAGACCACGAGCGAGTCCCTTAGCTTCGAGCTTCGATAGGATCGGATCAATCGCGTATGCGATGAAGTAGCCGATAACCAAGAGCACCACGAGCTCTCTCAGCTGCGCCGCGAGCCAGATAAGTCCAATGACGGTGACTGAGGTCAGAACCCAAAGGGGTGGCAGGAATGACTCTTTAGGCCGCGACATCGGTTCCTCACATAAAGGTTAGTACAGGCCGGCCAAACAGCTGCTCAACCTCTTCACAGAGAGCCTCAGATGGACCAACGCACACAGGACTATTCGCCGAGTCACGTAGCACGATCGAGACCTCACCATCATCGAGCTGCAATCGAACCTTCACCGGACATGAACCGGTATACTTGCGGAAGATCGTCTGCACCGCCGGCATGCGCTGCTCGATATCATCGTTGGCGGTCAACATCAGGAACCCCTGGGTAGCGCTTCGGTCCCGCAACTGAATCAGAGACTCCATCTTATCGATCACTAACACGCACCGCTCCTCGGTCACATCCGCGCGCCCCGATACCATGACCGGCTCGTCAGGCACGATTAGGTGTTGAATCTTGCGGTAAGTATCGGGCCACACGAGCGAATCGATAGTGCCGAGCCAATCTTCGAGCGCGAAGCTCGCGTAACGGTCCCCCTTCTTGGTATTCTTGAGTTTCAGAGCGGTGATAACTCCGCCGACACGAACCTCCTTCGCCTTCTTGACCTTGACGTCCGCGGTGGAGAGGGCGCCGAGCCGTTTCAGGTCCCACTTAAACTTCTCAAGGGGGTGTCCAGAGATATAAAATCCGAGGGCCTCACGTTCAAAGGAGAGCTTCTGATTTACCGGCCACTCAGGGATCGTTACCGCGCGACGGGCGACAATTGGCTTCGGGGTGGCCGTTCCAAAGAGATTCATCTGATTCGGATCGACGTCTTTGCGAGAGCCGTAGACCTTGAGCAGCTCCTCAAGACGCTCGCTCATCTCACGACGGCTTACCTTCGAGAAGTCAAAGCCACCGCTCTTGATCATGTTCTCAAATACGCGTTTGTTGACGCTGTTGAGTTCAACACGCGAGATAAGGTCCTCGAGGTCTTTGAACGGCCCGTCCTCGCGGGCGCGCGTGATCGCCTCTACCGCCTTCTGTCCGGTTCCCTTCACCGCCTCCAGTCCGAAAAGGATCTTGCCCTGTCGCACCGTGAAGCTCGCGGAGCTCTCGTTCATGTTCGGAGGGAGAACCGCGATCCCCTGCTTTCGACACTCGTTGAAGTTCTTGAAGGTCTTATCGGTGTCCTCCATGTCGTGCGTCATCAACGCGGCCATGAATTCAACCCCGTAGTGCGCCTTGAGGTACGCGGTCTGGAACGATACGAGCGCGTAGGCCGCCGTGTGGCTTCGGTTAAATCCGTACCGCGCGAAGGTCTCCATCTGCTGGAAGATCTCATCGGCTAACTTCTGCGCGATCCCCTTCTCCACTGAGCCGCTCACGAAGCGGGTCTTCTGCTTCGCCATCTCCTCTGGGTTCTTTTTGCCCATCGCTTTTCGGAGAAGATCGGCCTCTCCAAGGCTGTATCCGGAGAGCGCCCGAGCAAGTTGCATGATCTGCTCTTGGTAGAGAATGACGCCGTAGGTATCCATGAGGATATCTTTCATGAGCGGATGGAGGTACGAGATCGGCTCACGTCCGTGCTTACGTTCGATGTAGTGATCCACCATGCCCGCGTCGAGTGGGCCTGGACGGTAGAGCGCTAGGATAGCGACGATATCGTCGAAGCAGCTCGGCTTGAGGCGAACCACCATCTCGGTAATGCCACTCGACTCAAGCTGGAACACTCCCGTTGTGTTTCCACCACACAGCAACGTGTAGGTCTTTGGGTCGTTGAGTGGCAAACCGTTCAGATCGATGTCGACCCCACGACTCTCCTTGATGATCTGGCACGCGGTGTGGAGCACCGTAAGGGTTTTAAGACCGAGGAAGTCGAACTTCACGAGACCGACCTTCTCAACGTAGGTCATCGAGTACTGCGTAACGTCGTTGCCGTCCTTATCCACCATCATCGGGAGGAGTTCATCGAGGGGTCGGTCTCCGATCACCACACCGGCGGCGTGTGTTGAGGTATGACGGGTAAGCCCTTCAAGCTTCTGCGCCAGTTCAATGAGCTCACGCCCCTCACCCGCCGCGTACTCAGCGAGCTTCGGCTCCATCTTGAGGGCCTCAGAGATCGGATAATCGAATCCTTGTCGTGGGGCTGGCACGAGCTGCGCGATACGATCGGTTTCGGCGTAGCTCATCCCGAGCGCGCGACCGACGTCTTTGATGGCGGCTTTCGCTTTCAGCGTTCCGAAGGTCGCGATCTGTGAAACCTTCTCCTTGCCGTACTTCTCGATCACATACTTGATCACATGCTCTCGACCGTGGATACAGAAGTCCACGTCGATATCAGGCATGCTGATACGTTCAGGATTAAGGAATCGCTCGAAGAACAATTTGTTGGAAATCGGATCTACTTCGGTGATTCGCATCGTGTACGCGACGAGAGATCCCGCCACCGAACCACGACCTGGACCTACCGGGATGCCGTGATCCTTCGCCCATACGATGAAGTCCGCCACCACAAGGAAGTACCCAGCGAACCCCATCTTGCCGATCAGCGAGATCTCCTCCTCTAATCGGTCGATGTACTGCTGCTTCATCGCTGGCCCCCAGCCGGGCAAGGCGGCGAGCGCGTCCTCACGACTTTGCAGTCCGTCGCGGGCCATCTCAGCCATAATATCGATGAGTGGCCGCTCATCGGCGCACTCATACTTCGGCATGTAGTAGGTCTTCGACTCAAGGGAGAGGTCACACTGCGACGCGATCAGCGCCGAGTTGCGAATAGCTTCAGTGCACCGATCGTTGTTCTCAAACTCCTTAATCATCTCCTGCTCGGTCTTCAGATGAAGGGTAAACCCTTCGTGACGGAGACGATCAGGGTCGAGTACGGTCTTGCCGGTGGAGATGCACATCAGCACCTCCTGAGCGAAGTGATCATCCTTGTTCAAATAGTGACAATCAGTGGTGGCGACGAGCGGCACACCGACACTCTGCGCGAGATCCATGATAGCGGAGTTATGCTTACGCTGGTCATCGATCGGATGGGGCTGGAGTTCGAGGTAGTAGCGGTCCTTAAAGGTCTTCGCGTAGAACTCAACGAGCTCCTTCGCTCCCTTGTAGTCATCGATCATCGTAGCCTGCGCTACTTCACCGGCGAGACATCCGCTTAACACGATGAGCCCTTCGGAGTATTTCTCTAAGAGCTCATGATCGACTCGGGGCTTGAAATAGAACCCCTCTTTGTAGGCCAAACTCGAGAGCTTACAGAGGTTATGGTACCCGGTCTTGTTCGCGGCGAGGACGGTCAAGTGACAGGTACCAGCCCCACCCTGGGCCCGCATCTTACGCTCATGGCGAGATCCTGGGGTCACATAGAGCTCACATCCGATAATCGGCTTAATGCCCCCCTTTTTCGCTTCGTAGAAGAACTCAACGGCCCCGTGCATGTTGCCGTGATCGGTCATGGCGATAGCTGGCTGCCCAAGCTGAGCCGCGTGCGCTATAACTTCTTTAAGCTTGTTAGCCCCATCGAGGAGGCTGTATTGGGTGTGAAGATGGAGGTGAACGAACTGCGACACGTCGCCTCAAAAGAGAGAAAAAAGACGGTAATAAACGACCCCCAATCCTATCCCCTCCGAGGCCAACCCTCAAGCATAAGAAAGTGAATTGAAGTCGGTTTTTCGGGGCCAACATAAATGGGAGGGCGACCGTCCTCGGTCGCCGGAATGTCGCGGAACGAGGGCGATATTCGCCGCACAAAACCACGCGGCGACCGAGGACGGTCGCCCTCCCGTTCCCAGCTCGTTCACACCGTCATCCCGGCCCCCACCTTCGCCCATCCCGGCACCAACTCATCGCCCGCGACACGAACAATTTCCGACCCGCGATAGAACCTCTCCAACGAATCCAGCAACTTGATATCTGCCTCGTTCCCATCCTGAGCAGCGATGTCCCGGGACCGCACGAGCTCAGCCATCATGTCGGAGAGTTTAGGGTGGTAATTATCGGGGTCCCTCGGATCGCGAATCGTCTTCGCGAGCTGAAGCTTTCCGCCGTAGCGGTACGTCGCGTACTGCCGGAGGAGATCCGCCGAGCGCGCATCGGAGAGATTCAGGTCGGCGTTCGCCAGTTGGTAGCGCACCCAGAGCTTCTTGGCGTCGGGGCTTGTGGTAGTGGCGAGGATCTCCTTTTTGCCCTCTCGAAGGGCTCGGTAGTAGACATCCTGCGCATCGAAATCGAGACGGTAGATATCCTGCTCGATATCTGCCTCGCCCCTCTCAAAGTAGTTTGAGAGCGTCACCTTCTTGAATTGCGCGAGCGCCTTTCGCGCGAGCTCCTGCACCTCAGGGGTGGTCACCGCCCTACCTGTAGTAAAAAAGGAGTGCTTCATAGCTTGCCGCCACGAGATAGACCGAGGCGACGGCTCCTCGGCGTAGCGCTCTAAATTAATCCACAACGACGCTCGCTTGTTCTCATCCAGAAGGCACATCGGAACGCGCCGGCTGTAACTTCCCTCCAAGAGATCGTAGTTCGGCTCCTCAACCTCATAAACGGACCCACTTCGAACGGTCGAATGAAGCGATACGCCCTCGTACGCCTCGTAGGTCCGAACATCTACATCGCACCGCTCCTTCAACCACGAGGCTAGTTTGATCGTGAGAAGCACGTCCTCTCTCGACTCGTGCGCCTGCACCCCATCAAGAAGCCCCAAGGCGTGGCTCACCGTTTGCAATGAGAGCGAGAGCCGCTTCTCCCCTTTGCATTGCGCCCTCACCTTCTCCCGAAATTCCGAATTCGTGAGGTATGCTTTATGCACCGCGTGAAGGAGATCCCTCGATGAAAGCAACCCTTTAAAATAGGGATTTATCCCATTTCGAATGAAGCTCGTGCGGAGATAGTTGAGATCGAATCGAGAGGAGTTGTACCCGACGAAGGCGAGAGCGCCTTGGGCGCTTTGAATGCACGACGAGAGGAACTGCTCGATCTTCCGCATCGCCTGCGGCTCTGTGTCAGTGGAAATCTGTTGGTGCTCAAGCACATCGGTCCGATTCGCGAGGATCGCCCCAGGCTCAGGGAGCTGAAGCCGATTGATCTTCACCAGCCCCGACAGCTCCCCGATCGGCTTCATCTCATCATCAACAAGGATGAAGGAGTAGTTAAGGATCTGGCCAACGGTATTTTTAGTGGTGGTTTCGAGGTCGTAAAAGACGGCGTGCATGAGGCAGAGGGTACACCATACGGGGCGGAGAAACACGCGAAATGTCGGCGTTAAATCTCGTCGAAGCGCAGGCATCGATACACGGTAGCGGCGCTCACTCCCCACTAAGGAGAGAGCGCCGATGCGCGTGTCCTACTTACTCAATCGAGCGAGCAACTCTGAGAGTATCGCTTTCTGCTCAAGCGCATGGTGTTTCGACGAACCGGTCGCGGTCGCCGCTGACGCTGGGCGTCCGATATACACTGGGTCGAAACCAAGGGATTCCCGGAGAAGTGGTGCCACATAGCTCCATGCGCCCATGTTCTGCGGCTCCTCTTGAACCCAGAAGGCGTTCGTAGCGCCCGTCTCCTTGAGAATTCGAGCGACTTCACCCTGGGGGAATGGATAGAGTTCCTCCACCCGGATCAAGCGAGCTGGAACCTTCTCAGCGCCCTGGAGGGCAGCCTGAACGTCGTGCCCGACCTTACCGGACATAAACACAAGATTCTTGCAGCCCTTCTTGCCGGAGAGATCGGTCTCAAGCACAGGCTTGAACGAACCGCTCACCATCTCGCTCAAGGAGCTCATCGCGGCTGGCAACCGCAACAGGCTCTTGGGAGTCATGATAATTAACGGTCGCTTAATCTCGGAGAGTCCCTGACGACGCATGAGGTGGAAGTGCTGCGCGGCTGTCGACGGGTAGCACACCCGCATATTCCCCTCAGCGCACATCTGGAGGTATCGCTCCAGGCGAGCGCTGGAGTGTTCGGGCCCCTGCCCCTCGTAGCCGTGAGGAAGCATCATTACCACTCCGGAGAGCTGTCCCCACTTCGACTCAGAGCTCGTGATAAATTGATCGATGATGACCTGAGCGCCGTTGGCGAAATCGCCGAACTGACCTTCCCACATAACGAGGGCGTCACGATTGGTCGCCGAGTATCCGAACTCGAAGCCGAGAACCGATGCCTCAGAGAGCGAGCTGTTATAGACCTCAAAGACCCCCGACGCGTTCTCACGCTGAGCCAGCTCAACGAGAGGACTAAAGGTACGGCGGGCCTCGTAGTCATCCAACACGAGGTGACGGTGACTGAAGGTTCCACGGCAGCAATCCTGCCCACTCAGGCGCACGGAGTGCCCCTCAAGAACGAGCGATCCGAAGGCGAGCGCCTCGGCCACACCCCATTCGATCCCCTCTCCCGCCTCAACGGTCTCCACACGCTTTTCGATGATCTTCTGCAGCTTCGGATGGGGCTTGAACCCTTCCGGCCACTGGGTCAATGATCGAGCGATGGTGAGAAGGGTTTCCTTATTCACACCTGTATCGCCGCACGGCACCTCAAGACGCCCGTGAATGCCGCACGCCTCGCTGCCGAGCGTGGTAGCGACCACTTCAGAAGCTGCCGCGAACTCACCCTTGTACGCCTCAACCTCGGCATCAACGTCCGACTGCGACAAAACACCGGCCGCGACAAGACGTTCGGCGTAGTGTTGCCAAATAACCTTCTTCCCCTTCACCTCCGCATAGGTCTGAGGCTGGGTGAAGCTTGGATCATCTCCCTCGTTGTGACCGTGCTTACGGTGCCCGATAAGGTCGATAATCACATCCTTGCCGAACGCCATGCGGTATTCCAACGCGAGTTGGGTCAACCAGCAGGCGGCCTCAGGGTCCTCGGCGTTCACGTGAAATACGGGACAATCGACCCCCTTCGCCAAGTCCGTGCAGTAGCGGGTGGAGCGGGACTCATCTGGAGTCGTCGTGAAGCCGATCTGGTTATTAATCACGATGTGAAGCGTTCCGCCGGTGTAGTACCCACCGATCCCCGAGTAGTTAATCGTCTCGAACACGATACCCTGACCAGCGAACGCGGCATCACCGTGCATCGCGAGCGGAAGGTAGGCTCCACGATTATCGCGATCGTTCTTATCTTGAAGAGCGCGAACAATTCCCTCGACAACAGGATTGACGAACTCAAGGTGAGATGGATTCGGGACTATTGAGATCTCGATTTCAGCTCCGTTTGGCGCGCGCTTGGTTTCCCATCCAAGGTGGTACTTCACGTCACCAGCGCCCGCGATGGTCGCTACGGTCTTATCCTCGAACTCAGCGAAGATCATCGAGAGCGGTTTGCCGATCGAGTTGGCGAGAACGTTCAACCGTCCACGGTGAGCCATGCCACACACGATACCCTTCACTCCGGCTTGTCCCGCCGATGAAGCTACCGTCGACAGCATCGGGATCAAGGTATCGTTACCCTCAAGAGAGAAACGCTTTGTGCCCACGTATTTGCGGTGAAGCTCTGACTCAAAGAGCTCGGCGCGAATAAGGTCTTTGAGGATCTGCCTCTTCTCGTCGGCGGAGAATAAAGGAACCTTCCCCTCGATGCGGGACTGCAACCATGATCGCTCGTGAGCTTTGGTAACGTGCGCGATCTCGAAACCGATGGCGCCGCAGTAGGTGTGTTTGAGATCTCGGATCAACTGGTCGCACGAGGAGTACGACCGATCACCGAACGAAAACGCGGAGAGCGCGACCTGTGAGGGCTCTCTCGTCTCGCCGTGATAGGAGAGCTGGAGTTCAACCGGGTTCTCCGGCTTCATACCACCGGCACCGAGGGGGCTCACGTGAGCGGCCGCGTGACCGTACGTTCGGAACGCCTCGACAAGCTTCTCTCCGAGCGCGTTGGCGCTCGATGGACGCGCCTCAACAGCGTGCGCCTGCCCATTAACACGCCCGTTCACCTGCCCGTTCGGCGCTCCGTTATGGTCTACCGACCTAAAGAATTCGGCCCAGGCTGGGTCGACGAGCGAGGGGTCCGAGAGGTAGAGCTGGTAGAGCTCAGCCAGGTAGCCCGCGTTTTCACCGAATCTGACAAAACTTTCACCGTTCATAACGTATCAAAAATATTAAGCGATGGCGGATTAGATCCTAGCAGAAGGTAAGACTTCCTCAAAGTGTTCGTCGATGCCTGAATTCAGCTTTTCAACGGTTTAGCTCGTCCCCTACAAAAGGGGTCGGAGCGTTATCCGGCAAACTTGAGCTGAACTAACCCATTAATAGAATTACTCCTTCTCTGAAACCGCCAAAAGGCCAGCGGCGAGAATGGCGTTGAGGTTGTGCGCTTCGGAGAGGTTCCCACGAGCCGTAGACCGAACCGCTCCTCGAATCTCCAGGGCGAGCACCTCCGCGGCCTTGTCCCCACTGACGCTCTGTGAGGCGTCAAGGAGGGCGAATCCTGTCGCTCGTACTAACTCGATATTCTTCTGAACTAGGCTAGCTGCCACATTCAGCGACTCGATATTGCTCTCGACCTTTCGCCTAATCTCTTTCACCGCGAGCCGGATCTTTTGAAAGGCCGCGGATCCATCATCGCTCTGCGGAGGATCCTCGGGGTCACGGGTCGCCTGTCGAACGGCCCGATAAAACTCCTCGGCGGGGAAGAGCTCCGCGTTTGAGGTAGTTTCACCGTTCGATGAAACGGTCACGCCAGAGAAGGAGCTGACCTTTCTGAACGCCGCCTCCAATTCATCGACTTTTGATGGATCGAGGCCGCCGCGCTTAAGCACAGCCGCCATCTCGGTCGTATCGAGGAGGTCGCGCCCCTTCACCACGGAGCCCGCGACAAGCTCACCATACGCCCGCGAGAGTTGGTCAAATTCATTTTTGTACTGCTTGGCCTTACTCGGAGGGATGTTACCCTTGCCCGCTTTTTGGACGAGGGAATCGAGCGCCTCAACGACGTTGAGCATATTACTCGTGTAGTCCGCCGCGACGTTGATGTAGGAGATACCGGCGTTGAGGGATTGAATAGACGCGGCCGCCCCACGAGCGCCCCGCTGCAGGGTGACCGAGAGTGGCTCCTCGGGCTCCTTACTAAGGCCAACCTTCGGCGTAGAGCTCCCCGAGCTCGAAGCCATCTCCGAGATAAATCTCCCTGTAATGACGCTGTTAAGTGTTGATATTCCCATAACCGGCCGACGGAGCTATCAAGCCATTAAGATGAGGGATGACGCGAGAAGGCTTCCGAGAAGGGGGAGAAATACCGATAACCCACTGTCATGAGCCTCGTTCGTGGTGGGCAAGCTCTCTTCACGGGACGGTTAAGCGAGCACCCGCAAGAGCCACTCCTTCAACCCACGCATCCCCTGGATGCCGAGCTTGTGCCCTACCCCGGGCTCTTCGATGTAGGTGACCTTGAGACCAAACGAGGTGAGGCGCTCAACGCCTTTTCGAGCCTTATCAACGGAGAGGACCTCATCGGCGTCCCCGTGTGCCACAAACACCTCAGGCCGTCCCTCGATGAGCCGTTGCTCACCCACCTTTGAAACGAATCCGGCAAGGACCCCGAGACCATCAAGCCGAAGAGAACCGGTCAGCACCGCGGCCGATAACAGGACAGAGCCTTGAGAAAATCCGATAGCGATCGTCTTCCGTGGTTGCAGGGAGAAGAGTTCGAGGTATCGCTCAAAGGCGAAATGGAATCGATCGCGCGCAAGCATAATCGCCGGCTCAAGGGGGCGCTCCGAGGCCATATCCCACCAACTAAAACCCCCGAGAACATCAGGGAGAAAGGCCTGAAAGGAAACGACATTGGCGTGCTCAGGAAGGGTACGATCAAACGCCCACATCACCTGCGCTGACCCGGCGCGACCGTGCACCATCACGATCAGGGGCGCCGCAGGATCGCCACACAATCGATGAATGAAGGTGAGCCCAACGAACTCTTCTTGACCGGTATCCGACTGCACTCGCATGGGCCGGAGGGTACCGGATTATTGAGTGCCAGGGCAACTGTGAGGACTGTGCAACTGTCAGGACTGCGTGGTCTGCGGCGCGTCCTGTTCAGCCACCAGTGCGGTATCAGCGGTGCCCTTGAGCGGTTTCTTGACCACATATCGATCGGACTGCTCAAGCCCGACGAGTAGGAGGATGTGATGGGGATTGATGTTGAGAAACGAACACACCGACTGAAAGGAGAAGATGTAATCCTCCTCCTTGCTCAGGAAGTAATCCTTCGCCCTGCGGGAGAACTCGCCCGGTCGATTGACATCGGCGATGGCGTTTAAAAGGATCGCCCTCAGCAGGTTCTTTTCGGGAGTAGCCAACTCCGCCTGCTCAAAGTCGTCAAAACCGATGTAAATAGCTGTATTTTTTCCTTCCCTCATCATATGCCCCTTAAGATGCTGCGAGCTCCTCGCACGCTTTAGGTATTACTTCTCCACCTAAAATAAGGGTCGGTTGGAGCGTGAAATAACTTGACGACTGCGAGCTAAATCGGTCGTTTTATGAGGAGCTTACGAGGTCCTCGGAGGGACATGGCCGAACCGATCGAACCACGGTAGGGCCCGACTCCTGGCGGGCCGTACGACATCTGGAGGTATCACCGCTTCATCGATAGGCGAAGCGATACAGCCCGCGGGGACGCGGGCCCTACCCCATACCGCATCGATCATCGGTAGGGCCCGACTCCTGGCGGGCCGTATGACAACGGGAGGTATCGATGCTTCATCGATAGGCGATACGATACGGCCCGCGAGGACGCGGGCCCTACCACCAACCACATCAATCAACGGTAGGGCCCGACTCCTGGCGGGCCGTATGA